>JAYVXE010000030.1:0-8772 GCA_043785395.1 Burkholderiaceae bacterium
CTGAACCACCTCTCGCCCATCGAAACCCTTCAAGCTTGGCGAAAAAAATCTCCTGAATTATTCGTGAAGCGGGTATACAAACAGGCGGAACTTGACACCTACGCAGACTTGACGCGGAGGTTTGCCGACAGTGACCAAGCCGCAGGTATCTGCACGCGCCCCCACGCCCCACGCCAAGCCGAACTCGCGGATGCCGCCATTGATGTACCCGGTTTCCATCGGGCATGGAAATCGTTACGCGATACGCACGATTTTTTCGGATTGCTCAAAAATTTTGGGGTGACGCGCACGCAAGCCCTACGTCTAGCTGAACCAAAATTTGTCCAGCAGGTGGAGGCCGAAGATTGTCAAGGCCTGTTGCAGGCTGCGGCAAGCAATGGCGTTTCCATCACGGTGTTTGTCGGCAATCCCGGCATGGTTCAAATTCACTCCGGGCCTGTCAAAGAAGTGGCGGTCATGGGGCCTTGGGTGAATGTGCTTGATCCTGGCTTCAGTCTGCACCTACGGGAAGACCACATAGCCAGCGCCTGGATCGTGAAAAAACCCACGGTTGACGGGCTGGTGACATCGCTTGAATTGCTCGATGCCCAAGGAGACACCATTGCGATGTTCTTTGGTGAACGCAAGCCGGGCCAGCGTGAGCCGTGCGCGTGGCGTGCCTTGATTGAAAACATCCAGCAGGAGCCCCTCCAATGTGCCACCTGACCCAAGCTGCACAGGTGGATGCTGAACGCCGAAAGACCCTCCTCCAGTTGGGAGCTTTGCTGGCCTTCCTTCCCCTGACACCCACCCAGGCCGCCAACACCCGGCGCATCGTCAGTGTGGGCGGCGCACTTACAGAAATTATTTTCGCACTGCAGGCCAACGCTGACCTGGTCGGTGTGGATACGACTTCGCTTTATCCGCAATCCGCACAAGCCCTGCCCAGTGTCGGCTATGCGCGCTCCTTGTCCGCAGAGGGCGTCTTGGCGCTGGGCCCCACGCAGGTCATCGCCACGGAGGATGCGGGCCCAGCTGCCGTGCTTCGACAACTTTCGGCGTCGGGGATTTCCGTGACCGTGCTTGCCGCCAATCATCGTTTTGAAGGCATGATCGAGCGGATCAAGCGTGTGGGTGAATTAACTGGACGCGTTGCACAGGCCAAGGCGATGCAACAAGCCTTGGAACAAGAGTGGGTGGGTGCCCGTGCCCAAGTTGCCCGGCGCATGACAAAGCCGGTGTGCGTCTTGTTTGTGCTGGCCCACACGCCCAATCAAATCATGGTTGCGGGCACTGGCACCGGTGCGCAGGCCATGCTGGACTATGTTGGCGCGACAAACGCCATTAACGGCTTTTCAGGCTACAAGCCCTTGACACCGGAGGCTGTCATTGCCGCACAACCCGATATTTTTCTTCTGACCGATCAAGGGCTGAAAGCTACTGGGGGTGTGGACGGATTCCTCACACTACCGGGAATGGGGCAAACGGCCGCAGGCCGCAACCGTCGTGTCGTCTCGCTGGAAGCCATGTTTCTCCTAGGCTTTGGGCCGCGCTTACCTGCGGCAGTTTCCGCTTTGGATGCGGCCATTGAAAAGGCGATGCGTATATGAACGCGCTAGTCCTCCAGTTGCGCCCATTTGGACGAACCAAGCGCTTGCACCCCGCCACCTTGCTTGCCGCTGCTTTGTTGCTGGGGATCGCTGTGGCGGTCCAGTGTGGTGCTGTTTCGGTGAGCGGTAGCGATTGGCTCTCCGTTCTTGGACTTGGCAAACAACCAAGAGGGGCTGGTGGGGCCTACGTGCTATGGAATATCCGTCTGCCAAGAGCCTTCTTTTCCGTGCTGGTGGGCGCCAGTATGGGCATGGCAGGCGCTTTGACACAGGGCCTGTTTCGCAACCCCTTGGCGGATCCTGGGCTCTTGGGCGTAAGTGCAGGGGCCGCTTGTGCGGCTGCACTGACCATTGTGATTCTCTCCGGGCTGAACCTGCCGCTACCTCTTTCTTGGCGCATATGGTTTTTGCCTGCTGCCGCCTTTGGCGGTGCGCTGGGTGTTTGTTTCACACTTGACCGAATTGCCCGCTGGATCACGCCGGGATCGATTGTCGGTTTGTTGTTGACAGGTGTTGCGCTGAACGCCTTGGCGGCTGCAGTTATCGGCTTGTGCACCTACCTTGCCACCGACGAGCAGTTGCGCAGCCTTTCATTTTGGACTTTGGGCTCGCTGGCTGGCGGCAATTGGGCGCTGGTTGCAATCCTGGCTGCTTTGCAGCTACTTGCTTGGTGGCGGGTACGCCAATTGGTGCGCGCCATGAATGCACTGGCCCTGGGGGCGTCAGCCGCAGCACATGTAGGCGTGGATGTTCACCGCTTGCGCAGCCATGTCATCGTGCTGGTGGCGGTGCTGGCCGGGTTTTCAGTGGCCTGGTGTGGAATGATTGGTTTCATTGGACTGATTGCGCCCCACCTTGTGAGAGTTTGGGTCGGCGCAGACCAGCGGCAGCTGGTACCGCTGTCCATGCTGATGGGAGGGCTGCTTTTGCTCGTGGCCGATACCTTTGCCCGCACGCTCGCCATTCCCGCTGAAATTCCGGTCGGGATATTTACCGCACTGCTGGGTAGCCCGTTCTTCCTGCTGTTGCTGCGCGGCGCACGCGGCCGAATTGGGTAATTCCATGCTTATGAAAACTTCAATGCAAACCGGATTGCTACAACTCGATTCCGTTTCCATCAGCTTGGGGGCTGGCTCATTTGGGCCGTTCTGTCTGCAAGTCGCACCGGGTGAGCGCATTGCGATTCTCGGCCCCAGTGGAGCCGGCAAGTCAACTTTGCTCAAACTTATGTCACGTGAATGGACACCATCAAAGGGACAGATCTTGTTCAACGGAAAGCCACTTTTTGCTTGGAACTTGCCCGACTTGAGCCGTCGTCGGGCGGTGCTGCCGCAATCCAGTGATGTGGCTTTTGGGCTGTTAACTGATCTGGTCGTTGGCTTGGGGCGCGTTGCGCGCGTGCATGACCCCAAGCTGTCCGACATCGTTGTGGCATCCGCAACGCTGGCACATGCTGCCCACCTGTTAGGGCGGCGTTTTGACACGCTCTCTGGCGGCGAGCAGGCTCGTATTCAATTGGCGCGGATATTTGCACAGTTATGGGATGTGCATGATGGGCTGGTTCTGGTCGATGAACCATTGGCAGCACTCGATCCTGGGTTGCAGTTCGATTTGCTGGACAGTTTGGATGCCTACGCCTCCGCCCGTAACCATGCCTTGGTCGCAATCCTGCACGACATCAATCAGGCCATGCGGGACTTTGATCGCCTTTTGTTGGTCAAGGACGGAAAGCTGGTTGCAGATCATCCCAGCTCGGCCGAAGCCGTACCTGCGCTGGAATGCCTTTATGGCCTCTCCCTGAGTTGCGTCACCGATTCTCAAGGCAACCTGGTCATTACGCCGCTGCGCAAGTCAACCCGGCGCCCTGTTGCCATGGAGGCAGTGGCATGACCTGGTGGACAACGCTCAACGCTCAAGGCGTCACCATGTTACTGCGGGGATATTTGCTGCTGGGGCTGTCTTTCTTCCTCATCGCTTGCACCAGCACACCCGTATTGCCTGCCCCAAAAATACTCCTGTTGGGAGAAGTGCACGACAACCCTGACGGGCACCAGCAACGCTACGAATATCTACGCCACTTGATCGAGGATGGTTGGCGGCCCGCCTTGGTGATGGAACAGTTTGACCTTGAAAATCAGAGCCTGCTGACCAAGGCCCAAGCAACGTGCACAGATGCGGATTGCATCATTCGCAGTGCGGGTGGCCAACGGTGGGAGTGGCAGTACTACCGTCCCCTCATTGCGCTTGCGCAGAGGTACCACCTGCCTTTGATTGCCGCCAATATTTCTCGCGCAAATGCCGCGATGATCATGAAAAACGGCTTGTCAGCGGCGTTCGCCCCAGAAACACTGGCAATGTACAAGCTGCTGGCATTGCCACCCAGCGATCTGATTCATGGCCAGCGTCTTGCGATTGAGTTGGGCCATTGCGGCAAGGTGCCCGACTCCATGGTGCAGGGCATGGTAAACGCCCAGATCGCGCGTGATGTCGGAATGGCACAGGCATTGCGCAAAAACGCCAAGACGGGCGCTGTCTTGATCGCCGGTAACGGGCATGTTCGCCGCGACATCGGGGTGCCACACTGGCTTGCTGTCGCCGGGGTGGACGGTATTCAAGCCCATGGTTACATCGAGCGAAATTCCGAATCCGTGGAGTCGGCTTACGACGTTAGCCATGCCATCATTCCGCATCAGCGCCCGGACCCGTGCGATGGCCTGATTTTCCACTCCAAGCCAGCCCTTTAACGTGAAACGCCCCCGAAGCGCCTGCGGCGCTTCCCTCAAGGGGGTGCATCCGGTGGCCTGGCGGAGCCAGATCCACGGGTGCACTGGGGGCGGCGCGCTCGTCTCGCGGCGTGGTTTCATCGCGCGGTGGTGCTTGGCCGGTGCATGACAGTTTGCTTGAAAAGGCAGGGGCTTCGTTTGGCGCCGGTTTGGACGGCCTGAAGACGCGTTGCCTTCATTGACGCCCAGCTTGTAAGGCGTCTTTGCGTCGATCGGCGGGGGCAATCCGTGGCGTGGCCAGAGTGGCTTTTTTAAAAGCTTTATTGCCGACCTTTAAAATCCCGACATGCTTGAGCAACGAACCCTGAAAACCATCACCCGGGCTGTAGGGGTGGGCCTGCACAGCGGTCAGCGGGTGGAGCTGACGCTGCGCCCAGCCGCACCCGACACGGGCATCGTGTTTCGCCGCGTCGACCTGGCCGAGCCGGTCGATATTGCGGTCACCGCGCTGGCCGTGACCGACACCCGGATGGCGTCGACGATCTCCAATGGCGATGTCAAGGTGCATACCGTCGAGCACCTGATGTCGGCCTGCGCCGGGCTGGGTATCGACAATCTGTACATCGACATCACGGCCGAAGAAGTCCCCATTCTTGATGGCTCGTCGGCCTCCTTTGTGTTCCTGCTGCAAAGCGCGGGCATCGCCTTGCAAGGCGTGGCCAAACGTTTTATCCGCCTGCTCCAGCCGGTGGAGGTGCGCGAAGGCGAAGGGGCTGCGACCAAATGGGCGCGGCTTGATCCCTACCATGGCTACAAGCTCAGTTTTGAGATCGATTTTGCCCATCCGGCGGTTGACTCCACCGGTCAGCGCGTGGTGTTTGATGTTGGGACTGGCAACTACAGCCGCGACATTGCGCGCGCGCGCACCTTTGGCTTTACCAAAGATGTAGAGATGATGCGCGCGCACGGTTTGGCACGCGGCGGCGGGCTCGACAACGCGATCGTGATGGACGACTACAAGGTGCTCAACAGCGACGGTCTGCGCTACGACGATGAGTTCGTCAAACACAAAATCCTTGACGCCATGGGCGACTTGTATGTGGTTGGGCGTCCGTTGCTGGCCGCCTACAGTGCTTTTCGCTCTGGCCATGCAATGAACAACCTGCTGCTACGCGCTCTGCTGGCGCAGCCCGAGGCGTGGGAAGAGGTGAGCTTCGCGCATGAGGCCGATGCACCGGCAGGCTTCGCGCAGCTGGCGCGCGCCTGGTAACCCACCCAAAGGCCCCTCCATGCTCTTGTTCCGTTGGCTGATCCTGCTCTAGCTGCTAGGCGCCGCCGTGTGTTTTGTGTTCTACGTCGGCACCGGGCAACAGCGTTTTCGGCGCAGCGGCCTGAAGCTGTTGAAGTGGATTTTGATCGCCACTGTTTGTTTCTTTGCCGTGCTGGTACTCGAGCGACTGGCCTGACACTGGCTGTGCATGATGCTTTGATTTGGATGGCGTGATGGCGCCAAGTCCGACCGGCTTTTAGGTCTCTTCGCCAGCCACGCAGCCCTGACGGCGATGGCCCCGACGGTCGCTTGCAATCGCTTTCGCCAGGCCAGGAAAACTGGCTGATTTTGGCACCTGCGCCATTAGATCCACCCGTGGCCCTGTTTTTGTCTAAAAGGGCGGGGGCGCCCACCACACTTCGCATGCAAAAAATATCTTCTTTATCGATCAAATTACTGGTGTGGGGCGTCTGCTTCTTGGTGGTTGCGCTGGCATCCATTGGCCTCACGCTGTGGGTGTCCTGGAAGCTGGAGGGCGGGGCCGCTGCTGTCAACGAAGCCGGGCGGCTGCGCATGAACATGTTGCGCATGGTGATCGCCCAACAGACCGAAGCCCCAGCCTCGCTGGAGGCTTTGGTAGGTAAATTCGATAGCAGCCTGGAGCTGCTGCACACGGGCAATCCGGCACGCCCTTTGTTCGTGCCGTGGAGTGATGAAACACGCACACGCTTTGAGCAGATCCGCAAAGAATGGAGCCTGTTGCGCCAGGATTGGGCCAGCCAGCCCATGCCGTCGAATACCACAGCCGTAGCACGGGCCGACGGGTTTATCCGCTTGGTCGATGATTTTGTCAATGCCATTGAAGCCCAGATTGCGCGCTGGACCAGCGCCTTGCATCTCTTCCAGTTGGGCCTGATGGCACTGGCTATTGCGGCGGCGGCGGCGTTCGTGGCGATCAGCTACATGCTGGTTCTCAACCCGGTGACACGGCTCCAGCAGGCCCAGGCGCGTATGCGCCAGGGTGAGCTGGGTACGCGGCTGCCGGTCGATTCGGTCGACGAATTTGGCCAGTTGTCCGCCGGCTTCAACCTCATGGCGCATGCGCTGCAAACTTCGCATGAAGAGCTTGAACACAAGGTGCGCGAAAAAACTGCCAGCCTCGCGGTGAACAACGAACGGCTGGCAGCGCTTTACGAGACAAGTGCCCATGCCTCGGATGCGGGGACGCTTGAGGCCTTGACCCAAGGCTTTGTGCAGCAAATCCGCCGCGTGGCCAAGGCCAGCGCAGCCGCAGTACGCTGGTCTGATGAAACCAACGAGCGCTACGTTTTGCTGGCCGCAGACGGCTTGCCCCCAGCCATGGCCGAAGCGGAGCATTGCCTGCACACTGGAACTTGCCTGTGCGGCCAGTCCCACGAGACAGCGCGTATACGCGTCATCCCCATCACGCCCGTGTCGACCAAGCTGCCGCACTGCCACGCCTCGGGGTTCAAGACCGTTGTCACGATCCCGATAGAAATACACCAGCGCATTTTGGGAGAAGTCGACCTGTTCTTCCGGACACCGGTTGAGTTGAGCAGCGGCATGCAGGATCTGCTGGCCACCATGACACGCCATCTGTCCAGCTCCATGGAGAGTCTGCGGGTCGCAGCCCTGGAGCGAGAGGCGATGGTCGCCGAGGAGCGTCGCTTGCTGGCACGCGAGCTGCACGACTCGATTGCCCAGTCGCTGGCCTTTCTCAAAATCCAGGTTCAGTTGCTGCGCGATGCCATTGCACGCAATGACCTGAAAGCGCGCGACCGGAGCATGGGCGAACTCGATACCGGTGTGCGGGAATGCTATTCCGATGTGCGCGAGCTGCTGGTGCACTTTCGAACACGCACCAGTGAAGAGGATATCGAGCCTGCACTGCGCACCACGCTGTCAAAATTTGAACACCAGACCAGCATGGAAACCCTGCTCTCCATGTCCGGCCATGGTCTTCCATTGGACCCTGATATCCAAATTCAGGTTCTGCACATCGTGCAGGAAGCCTTGTCGAATGTTCGCAAGCACTCCGGCGCCAGCATGGTGGAGTTGCGCGTGCAAAGGCATCCACACTGGTGTTTTGAGGTGAAAGACAACGGCGTGGGTTTTCGCACCGCCGATGTCCCACCCGATTCACTGCATGTAGGACTGGGCATCATGCGCGAACGTGCCATGCACATCGGCGCCAGTCTCCACGTGGTATCCGCACCCGGTCAGGGCACCTGCGTGCGCATCGAACTCCCCGCAACCCCGGTGCAATCGCAGGCTGCGATTGCTGCAGAATCTGCCCTCCTTTAACGTGACCCATTTCGTTTTTCAAACCCCATGTTTCCAGAAACCCCTGTGACGCTTCTTGTGGTCGATGATCACAAACTTTTTCGCCGTGGCCTGGTGGCCTTGCTGAGCCAAGATCCCGGCTTGCAAGTGCTGGGAGAAGCGGGCGATGCCGCCGAGGCCCTGCGGCTGGCCCCGACCTTGAAGCCCGATGTGATTTTGCTGGACAACCATCTCCCCGGCGTGACCGGAATTGATGCGATCAAGGGCTTGCGTGAAGCCGCGCCGATGGCACGTGTGCTGATACTCACCGTAAGCGAGGACGTACAGGACCTGGCCACGGCTTTGCGCAACGGTGCCCAGGGGTACTTGCTGAAGAGCTTTGACGGTGACCTGTTGGCCCAGTCCATCCGTTGTGCGGCCCGGGGCGAACCGGTGGTCAGCCCGGAATTGATGAACAAGCTGGTGCAGGCTCTCAAGGCCCAGGGCGCGCCCGTCGGCGTGGGGCCGGTGGTGGCCGAGCCGACGACCGGCTCCTCCTTGCTTTCACCACGGGAAGAAGACGTTTTGCGTGAAATCACCCTGGGTGCCAGCAACAAGGAAATTGCGCGTACGCTCAATATCGCCGAGACGACCGTGAAAATCCACGTGCAGCACATCTTGCGCAAACTCGGCTTCGGCTCGCGCGTCCAGGCCGCAGTCTATGCCTCGGACCGTGCGCGCACTGGCTAACTGTCATGCATGGGCCAAGCACCACCGAGCGATGAAACCGCGGCGCGAGACGAGCGCGCCGCCCCCAGTGCACCCGTGGATCTGGCTCTGCCAGGCCACCGGGTGCGCCCCCTTGAGGGGGCGAGCGCCGCAGGCGCGACAGGGGTGTTTCACGTTA
>JAYVXE010000031.1:0-2653 GCA_043785395.1 Burkholderiaceae bacterium
CTCCCCCCTCAAGGGGGCGCACCTGGTGGCCTGGCGGAGCCAGATCCACGGGTGCACTGGAAGCGGCGCGCTCATCTCGCGGCGCGGTGGACTTAGACCACCCCCGTAGCGCCTGCGGCGCCCGCCAAGCCCGGGCGCTGATTTTCGTCCATCAGCCCTGTGCGCAGGGCCGTTTCGGGTCGCTACACCATTCGCTCCAGCTGCCCGCAAACAGGGCGCTGGGGCCGAGCCCGGCGATTTCCATGGCGAGCAGGTTGGGCAGGGCGCTGACGCCGCTGCCGCAGTGGTGGACGACGCTGGCAGGGTTGCGCCCGGCGAGCAGGGTTTGGAATTCTTGGCGCAGTTGGGCTGCCGGCTTGAACTGGCCGTTGGCGTCGAGGTTGTCGCTGAAGGGGCGGTTCAGTGCGCCTGGGATGTGGCCTGCGACCGGGTCGAGGGGCTCGGTTTCGCCCCGGTAGCGGGCGCTGGCACGGGCGTCGATCAGGGTTTGAGCGGGCTGGCCGAGCTGGGCTGCGACCTGTTGCGCACTGACCAGGGTGGCCTGGGCCGGCTCCAAGGTGAAGTGGCTGGGGCTCTGGCCGGGCTCGTTGCCAAGGGCGAGCGGCTCTGGGCTGTGCGCTTGCCAGGCTTGCAGGCCGCCGTCAAGCACGGCAACGCTGGGCACGCCGACCCATTTCAGCATCCACCAGAGGCGGCCACAGTAGTTGGCGCGGTTGCGGTCGTAGACAACGGCTTGCATGCCGTTGGCAAAGCCGACGCTGGCCAGCCAGGCGGCAAATTGTGCGCGGCTCGGCAGGGGATGGCGGCCACCGCTGGCGGCTTGTTCGACGGGGCTGGCCGCGAGGTTGCTGGGGCGGTGCGGGGCGCTGAGGTTTTTTTCGAGGTCGGCGTAGACCGCGCCGGGGATGTGCCCGCCCAGGTAGTGGGCCAGTCCGGCGCCGGTGTGCTGCAGCTCGAAGCTGCAATCAAAAACCATGTGCGGGCGCTGGCTGGTGCGCAGTTGCTGGAGTTGGGCGGCGGAGATCAGGGTGCTGTACATCGCTGTGTCCTTGGGGGGTGGGGTTGGGGGTGGGGGAGTATTGCCGACCATAGCGCGTTCAGTGGGGGCGCCACGGCGGGTGTGGGGCCGGTGGTTTTTCCCGCTTTGGGGATTGGCTTGGTTTGCCTGGTGCTCAAGTTGGGAGCTAATTTGGAGTTGATTTTGAGTTATTGGCCGGCATCGCGAAAAACCGCCAGGCTGCGGTGCCCATCGGGTGCTTGATGTTTCGTAATCGTTCGATTACATTGGCGCATGTTTACGGTCAAGTCCCTTCCCGCGTTCACCGATTGGCATGATGGGCTACCCGATGCCGTGGTGCGCAGTGTGATTGCGGCGAGGATCAAACGCCTTGGACTGGGTCTCATGGGCGATGTGGGGCCGGTGGGCGAAGGCGTGTTTGAGCTGCGTATCCACCTGGGAGCTGGTTGGCGCGTGTATTTCACGCAGCGCGGCTCGCAGCTCATCGTATTGTTGGCCGCTGGCTCCAAGCGCGCACAAAAGAGCGATATTAAGCGCGCAAAGGCGCTGGCCGCATTGCTGGATTGACAGGAGAAAAAATCATGAAAAAACGCATCAAAGTGGACGATTTGCCCGAATTCGACGCTGCACCTTGCCTGGACAGCAAGGAGGCTATAGCTGCCTACCTGAGCGATATTTTGGAGGCGAACAATGCCGCCCTGCTGGCCGCAGCGCTCGGCGATATTGCCCGTGCTCGCGGCATGACGGAGCTGGCCAAGTCGACCGGGATCACCCGCGAAGCTTTGTACAAGGCATTGCGCCCAGACAGCGCGCCGCGCTTCGATACCGTCAGCCGTGTCTGTGCGGCGCTCGGTGTGCGCCTGGTTGCTCAGCCCATACCGGGCTGAGCTGGCGGATCGGCATGGTGGCCTGCCAGGCTGCAAAGTTTGCTGCACCCAGGCAGCAGTCCGGGTTTTCTACAATGGCCGCATGCCCTTACACGACCCGCAGACCGCCGCCGTCCCTTCTCGCGATTTTTCGCACGCCACGCCTTTAGACGCGTCTTTGCTCGCCCAGCTCAACCCGGAGCAGTTGGCGGCTGTGACTTTACCGGCTGGCCACGCGCTGATTTTGGCCGGTGCCGGCTCGGGCAAGACCCGTGTTTTGACGACCCGCATTGCCTGGCTGTTGCAAACCGGGCAGGCCACGGCGGGCGGTATTTTGGCGGTCACTTTCACCAACAAGGCGGCCAAGGAGATGGTGTTGCGGCTGACCACGCTGTTGCCGGTGAATGTGCGCGGGATGTGGATTGGCACGTTCCACGGTCTGTGCAACCGGCTGTTGCGCGCCCACCATCGGTTGGCGGGTTTGCCGGCGACGTTCCAGATTTTGGACACGCAAGACCAGCTGAGCGCGATCAAGCGGTTGATGAAGCAGTTCAACGTTGATGCCGAGCGTTTTCCGGCCAAGAAGTTGCAGTGGTTTATTGCCGCGTGCAAGGAGGAGGGCGAGCGAGCGCCGGACGTGGTGGTCAGGGAGGGCGATGGGGATATGCGCCAAAAGATTGAGTTCTACCAGCTCTATGAGGCGCAGTGTCAGCGCGAGGGGGTGGTCGATTTTGGTGAGTTGATGCTGCGCAGCTATGAGTTGCTGCGC
>JAYVXE010000032.1:0-2648 GCA_043785395.1 Burkholderiaceae bacterium
TGCACTACACAGCGTTGCCGGACTGGACGCAGTCGGTGGGCATGGTGTTCTCTCTGATCCTGCTGGCGCCGAGCTGGGGCGGCATGATCAACGGCATCATGACTTTGTCGGGTGCCTGGCACAAGCTGCGCACCGACCCGATCCTGCGCTTCCTGATTGTCTCGCTGTCTTTTTACGGCATGTCGACTTTTGAGGGGCCGATGATGTCGATCAAGACCGTCAATGCGCTGTCGCATTACACCGACTGGACGGTGGGCCACGTGCATTCGGGCGCGCTGGGCTGGGTTGGCTTGATCACGATGGGCTCGCTCTACCACCTGATTCCGCGTCTGTTTGACCAAAAGAAGATGTACAGCGTGCCGGCGATTGAGCTGCACTTCTGGGTGTCGACGATTGGCATCGTGCTGTATATCTCGGCGATGTGGATTGCCGGTGTGATGCAAGGCCTGATGTGGGGCAGCATCAATGTCGATGGCACGCTGACCTATACCTTTGCCGAAAGCGTCAAAGCGACCTATCCGTTTTATGTGGTGCGCCTGCTGGGCGGCTTGCTCTACCTGCTTGGCATGGTGGTGATGGCGTGGAACGTCTGGATGACGGTGGCCTCGGGTCGTACCGTTGCTGCCATGGTTCCCGGTGTCCGTGCTGACGCAGCCCACGCCTGAGAGGAAAAAAAGCATGTCTGATAAAAATACTGTACCTGCGGCACCTGTTGCAACCGGTTTCACGCACGAGAAGATCGAGACCAATAACTTCTTGATGATCGTGCTGATTTTGCTGGTGATCGCCATTGGCGGCATCGTCGAGATCGTGCCGCTGTTCTTCCAGAAGTCGACGACGCAGCCGATTGCCGGCGTTGCGCCGTACCCTGCGCTGCAACTCTATGGCCGTGACGTCTACCTGCGCGAGGGCTGCTACAACTGCCACTCGCAGATGATCCGTCCATTCCGTGCCGAAACCCTGCGCTACGGCCATTACTCGGTTGCAGGTGAATTTGTCTACGACCACCCGTTTCAGTGGGGCAGCAAGCGCACCGGGCCTGACCTGCACCGCGTGGGTGGGCGCTACAGCGACGAGTGGCACCGCATCCACCTGAACAATCCGCGTGACCTGGTGCCCGAGTCGAACATGCCGGCCTACCCGTGGCTGGAGAAAACTTTGATCGATCCGACGGTGCTGGCACCACGCATGACGGCCTTGCGCCGCGTCGGCGTGCCTTACAGCGATGCGGAAATCGCCGCCGCCGCCGACGAAGTCAAGGGCAAGACCGAGCAGGACGCGCTGGTCGCCTACCTGCAAGGCATGGGCCTGGCGCTCAAGTAAAGAGGCCCGCCATGGACGTCACCACCCTGCGCATTGTTGCAACGCTGTTGAGTTTTGCCACCTTTATCGGCATCTGGATTTGGGCGTTCTTGCGCCGCAACGCAGACCGCTTTGAGGAGGCCGCCCAGCTGCCGTTCGCAGACGAGCAGCCGCTGAGCCCGCACCAGCCGCCTGGCGCTGCAAAAACGCCAGCACGGCCGAACCTTGCTTCACAGTAACGCTATCACTGGACACCCCGATGAGCGATTTCACACACAATTTTTGGTCCATTTTCATCACGCTGAGTACGGTGACGGGCATTTTGGCCTGCCTGTGGCTGCTGTTTGCGTCGGGCCGGGTGGTCGTCAAGCCCAATGCTGACAACACCACCGGCCACGTATGGGATGAAGACCTGCGCGAGATGAACAACCCACTGCCACGCTGGTGGAAGTGGTTGTTCATCATCACCATCATTTTTGCACTCGCCTACCTGGTCGCCTACCCTGGTTTTGGCGCCTTCAAGGGCCAGCTTGGCTGGTCGCAGGCCGGTGCTTACCAAAAAGATGTGGAGGCCGCAGAAAAGGCGCTGGCGCCGATCTATGCCGGCTTTACCGCGCAGGAGCCAGCCCAGCTGGCCGGTGATGCACAGGCGATGGCCGTGGGCGAGCGCCTGTTCATGAACAATTGCGCCCAATGCCACGGCTCGGACGCACGCGGCAGCAAGGGCTTCCCCAACCTGACCGATGGCGATTGGCTGGCGGGTGGTTCGCCTGAGAAAATTCGCGAAACCATCACCCATGGCCGTACCGGCGTGATGGCACCGCTGGGCGCTGCCGTGGGTTCGGGTGAGGATGTGAAAAATCTGGCCCATTACGTGCTGAGTTTGTCGGCCAGTCCGCACGACTCGGTGCGGGCGGCGCTGGGCAAGCCAAAGTTCGGCCTCTGCGCGGCCTGCCACGGCATGGACGGCAAGGGCAACCAGGCGATCGGCTCAGGGAATTTGACCGACGACATCTGGCTGCACGGCTACGGTGAAGCGGCCATCGTGTCGATGATCAATAACGGCAAGGTCAACGCCATGCCAGCCCAGGCCGATAAGCTGACCGAGGCCCAAATCCACGTGCTGAGCGCCTACGTATGGGGCTTGTCGAACCGGCCTGCGGCACATTAATTTGACCCACCCCCGTAGCGCCTACGGCGCTCCCCCCTCAAGGGGGCGCACCCAGTGGCCTGGCGGAGCCAGCTCCACGGGTGCACTGGGGGCGGCGCGCTCGTCGCGTGGCGCGGTGAACTTAGACCACCCCCGTAGCGCCTACGGCGCTCCCCCCTCAAGGGGGCGCACCCAG
>JAYVXE010000033.1:0-2632 GCA_043785395.1 Burkholderiaceae bacterium
GTTGCTGGAAGTGGGCTCGGTCATGGCATTAGATTTTTTAAGTGTTTTTGGACTCTAGAGCTTATGCAGCAAGCACAAGAAGCTCATTTTTTAGGAGCAGTTGTGGTGGGTGCATCGTCTTGGAATGCGCCGTCACCGGCCAGCTCGTGCTCGATTTCTTCAACGCTTGGCAGGCTGGACTTCAGCTCGGTGGGCAAGGCCCGTGTGAGTTCGTAGCTCGACACACCGATAGGGTTGTCCATGCCACGCAAGGTGTATTCGGCCAGCACCCGGTTGTGCTGCTGGCACAGGATCAAGCCAATGGTGGGTTTGTCGTCACCGTGGCGCAGCCGGTCGTTGACCACGCTGCAATAAAAGCCCATCTTGCCCGCGTACTCAGGCTTGAATGCGCCCCGCTTGAGGTCAATCACCACATAACAACGCAGCTTGAGATGGTAGAAAAGCAAGTCGATGTAGAAGTCCTGCTCACCCAGATCCACGTGGTATTGACGCCCCACAAAAGCAAAACCTTGCCCCAGCTCCAGCAAGAACTTTTCAAGGTGCACGATCAACCCGGTTTCCAGTTCGCGTTCGCGGAAGGGCTCTTCCAGCGTCAGAAAGTCGAACAAATAAGGGTCCTTCAGCGTCTGCTGCACCAGAGCCGACTCCGGTGCGGGCAGCCGCAGCGCAAAGTTGCTAGCGGCCCGGCCAACCCGCTGGTGGCTGGCAGACTGGATGTGCTCCAGCAACACGTAGCGGCTCCAGCCATTGTCCAGCGCGGCCTGCATGTACCACTGGCGTGTGGCGGCATCTTTGGCCTTCTCCATCAGCGTTGCATGGTGGCCCCAGGGAATAGCCAGCAGCAGAGGGGCCGAAAAATACACTCCAGCGGCCAAGTGCGCGTCGGGGGCCACTTGTGCCACGGGCTGTGGCACAAGCTCGGCGTCCAGCGCGGTGTCCAACGCCGTGTCCAACGCCGTGTCCAACGCAGCAAAGGGGTACAGACGGTAAAAAGCCAGCATGCGCTTGATGTTGCGCTCGGAGAACCCCTTTTCTTCGGGCAGTTCGTTGTGCAGGTCACGCGCCAGGCGCGGAATAACAGCCGCTCCATACCCTTCTTGCTGCTGCCGACGGTCAATCACCTGGCCGATGCACCAGTACATCCGGATCATTTCGGCATTCACAGCCATCCAGGCCCGCGCCTGCGCATGGCGAATCCGCTGCTTGATCTCGCCGAGCAACTCGGCATAGTGCGGCATGGATGTCGGTGCCACCGCCGCCGTGGCGGTTTTCTTCTGGGGACTCATGCGAGGCTCCTTTTGCTGGGCTTCTTGGCGGGCTTGGTGGGCTTGGTGGAGTTGCTGGAAGTGGGCTCAGTCATGGCAATGGATTTTTTAATTGTTTTTAGCCTCTAGATCTTATACAGCAAGCGCTAGTAGCTCATATTTCAGGAGCAATTTTTCACGAACCATCACTCTGGGATGTATCGTCGCCCGCCAGTTCGCGCTCAATTTGCTCGATGCTGGGCAGGCTGGTTTGCAGCTCTGCGGGCAGCGATTCGAGCAGCTTGTATTCGGCAATGCCCATGGGCTGGCTTTTGTCGCCCAAGGCATATTCGGCCACCACCTTGTTTTTACTCTTGCACAGCAGCAGGCCAATTGTGGGGTTGTCTTGCGCGTGCTTCATCTGGCGGTCCACGGCGGTCAGGTAAAAACCCAACTGCCCCAGATGCTCGGGCTTGAACTTGCCGCCTTTGAGCTCGATCACCACATAGCAGCGCAGCTTGAGGTGGTAGAACAACAGATCGATAAAAAACTCGTCCCCGCCCACGTCCAACAGCACCTGCCGCCCGACGAAGGCAAAGCCCGCGCCCAGCTCCAGCAGAAATTCGGTAACGTGTTTGACCAGGGTGTTTTCGATCTCGCGTTCGTGCGCCTCGTCAGTCAGGGCGAGAAAGTCAAAGCGGTAAGGGTCTTTCAGCGATTCACGGGCCAGGTCGGATTGCGGCGCTGGCAAACTGGCTTGAAAGTTGGTGACCGCCTTGCCGCTGCGCTCCAGCAACCGGGCCTCAATCTGCATCACCAGCACGTTGCGCGACCAGTTGTGCTCAATGGCTTTGGCCACAGACCAGCGGCGAGTTTGCGGGCCGGGCAGCTTGTCCAGCAACACCAGGTTGTGGCCCCAAGGCAATAGTGCAGCAGCCTGTTGCACAAATTGCGCATCTGGCCAGGCTTCGGCAAAAGCGCGCATGTATTTGAGGTTGCGCGGCGAAAACCCCTTGATTTCCGGGAACGCCGCACGCAAATCCAGCGCCAGCCGCTCAATCACCTTGGCGCCCCAGCCTTGCTCGCTTTGGCGCGCCAGAATGTCGCGCCCGATCTGCCAATACAGCAGCACCAGCTCGCGGTTCACCGCCAGCGCGGCGCGCTGCTGGGCGGTGTGGATGCGGTTTTTCAGGTCGGCTAGCCAGTCGGCATACCCGGCGGGGGGCGGAGTCAGGCTGACAGGCCCATCGCCCATGGATTCACTCATACGGGTCTCCCTCGGGTTACTTTCTTGGCAGGCGCAGCCTTGGCCGCCGCCGCCATCTTGGTGTACAGCGCAAACAGCTTCTCCAGCCGCTCGGTGTCGTTCTTGAAGCGGCGGCCGATGT
>JAYVXE010000034.1:0-2620 GCA_043785395.1 Burkholderiaceae bacterium
TGTTGCTGATATCTATACTGCGGCTCGTGCGGTTGAATGGCTTATCCGTAAGTCCATTTTTTAAGAAAGATCACCCATGTCAAACGAGAAGAAACTACCGAGCTGGCAGCCCGACAGCAAGCGACGCACGTCACTTCGACGGAGTCCCGTATCGGCAAGACGAGCAACCCCAAAAACCGGTTCGAACTGACCCGCTGACCAGAGATTCCCACCATGAGAAAAACGATGCTGCTCGTCGGCCTCACAGCGGCGCTACTGGCCGGCTGCGACAACAAGCCGGCCACCATGCCCATGCCCGAGGTCAACGACACCAATTGTCAGATCGAGACGATCAGGAGGATTGAGGATAAGGCGACACGCGAAACCTTCGCTGGTTTGTGCTCCCGCCGATCCCCAACTGGCGGAGGCATTGGGCCGACCGAAAAGCCCCTGAACTGGCTTGAGCTGATTGCCCCAAAAGACCAGAAGGGAGCGACGCCATGAAAACATTCCACAAGCCAGCGCTGCTGATCGGTTTGGAAGTTGCTCGACCACACGCGCGCCAATGGCTCCGATAAATACAGCCTGTCGCAGGCTGATTTTTACCAACTGTACGCCTACGGCCAAACGTACCTTGATGGAACGGGCGATCTTGTTTTGGTCTATCCCAAAACCGACCTTTTTGCCGAGTCTCTGCCTGTTTTTGAGTTTCCCAAAGCACAAGGCTTGAGGCTGTGGGTACTGCCCTTTTGTTTGCGCCATGGTGTTTTGCATGTACCGCCGGATGCACCGTTCGCCGATTGTTTTGATGGTGCGGCATTACCCCTCAAAAACAGCGTTCGGCTTTTCGGTTCAACCGTGGACGTGGATTGACCATGGCACATGCTGTTTTGCTGCGCCCCATGGCCCTGGCCGACCTGTCCGCCGTGCTGGACATCCAGCGCGCCTGTTACTCCGGCGATTTTCTGGAAGATGCCACCATCCTCCCCCAACGGCTGCACAGCCCGGGCAACCTGTCCTGTGTGGCCACGCGCGGGGGCGTGGTCTGCGCCTACCTGGCGGCGTACCGCTCACGGCCCGGCAAACTCACGCCGCTGAACGGGGGCTTCGACACCGTGGCGCAGCCCGACACCTTGTACCTGCACGACCTGGCCGTGGCACCACAGGCGGCGGGCCAAGGGCTGGCGCAACAGCTGGTCAGCTACCTGTGGGCACGTGCGGCAGAGGAGCAGTTGTGCTACTCGGCGCTGGTGTCGGTGCACGGCTCGCAGGTGTTCTGGGAGCGGCTGGGTTACCGGGTGCAGGCGCGGACGCCCCGGCGCAGCAGCAGAACCTGGCGTCCTACGGCGCGGGCGCCTGCTACATGGCCAAAACCCTGGGGTAAGCCTTTCCAGCCCAGGGAATTGGGATCAGGCTTCTGAAAAAGACTGCATTTAGATATCTCTCTATTCATCTTTAGTACGAAAAAACCCATGAAAAATAGTGGATTTTGCAGCCTCGGCCCAGGCGGACGCAGCGGGCGGGTGTTTGGCCACGGCGGTCTGCGCCTGGTGCTGCTGCAGCTGATTGCCGACAAACCCCGCCACGGCTACGTGGCTGATCAAAGCCATTGAAGAGCGCCTGAACGGCAGCCCCGGCCCCAGCCCCGGCGTGGTCTACCCCACGCTGACCCTGCTGGAAGGGCTGGGTTCTGTGACGGTCAGCACGGCCGCCGGTGCCCGCAAGTTGCACACCATTACCGACACCGGGCATACCTTTTTGGCCGACAACTGCGAGGCCACCGACGCCTTGCTGGCGCGGATGCAAAGCCCTGCGCTGGCCGAGCGAGCGCCGCAGATCGCGCGTGCGATCCAGAACTTCAAAATAGCCGTCCACATGCCGCCTTCGGCTGGGCGCTGATGGTACCGGTGGTGACGCTGCTGGTGCTCGACCTGCACCCCGAGCGGCGCGGCATGGCCTCGTCGCTGCAGGCGGTGATCGGCTCGACCGCCAACGGCGTGGTGGCGGGCGTGATCGCGCCGCTGGTGATGCACTCGACGCTGGCGCTGGCGGCCACTTCGCTGCTGATGCTCTCCGTCGGCCTCGTGGTCTGGGTCTGGTTGCACCGGCACTGGCCCGAGATCGGGCGGCTGGTCGCGGGCGAGGCGGCCTGACGCGCGCCGCGCCTGGAGACGGCGCTCGACTGGACCTTTTTGTCGCCCTCCGCGATCTTCGAGCCAAGCAAGCGCACGGGCCACGTTCCGCGTCGGCAGCAGCAGCAGCAGCGCGCTGCTGAGCGACGCCAACGGCAAGCGCAAGTGCGCAATGCTGGATATAAACCCAGAATCATCAGGCACCCAGCCCAAGCTGGCACTGCCCCATGCCCGCCACTGCACGCCCGCCAAGCGCATTCTCACGCGGGCGGGCAAGCGGGTGCCACACCCAAATCCAAGCCCAAACCCAAGCTCTACAACCCGCGCCGCGCCGAGCGCACGCTGCTCTACCCGACCATCGCCGAGCATTTCGAGACCTGGTTTGGGTTGGCAAGTGCCGGCCAGTTCGACGGCCAGGGCGACCACCACACACCAAAGCCTTATGTCCGCCAAGCCCTTTCGCAAATATCTGGAGTACGCCATCTTTGCCCACGGCTTTGCCGTTGTGG
>JAYVXE010000035.1:0-8653 GCA_043785395.1 Burkholderiaceae bacterium
CTTCTACGCGTTGTGCCTGGGGCTGAACTGGTGGTTCTACCTGCGCAAGAACGCCTACGTGAAGAACCCGTGAAGACCACCGACCCCCTGTTCACCCGCGAGATTCCCGGAGACTTTGAATGAGCCATTTTCTCGATCGACTCAGCTACTTCCAGCAGCCCCGCGAAGGGTTCTCGGGCGACCACGGCGTGACCACCGGTGAAGACCGCACCTGGGAAGATGCCTACCGCGACCGCTGGGCGCACGACAAAATCGTGCGCTCCACCCACGGCGTGAATTGCACGGGTTCATGCTCTTGGAAAATTTACGTCAAGGGAGGCATCGTCACCTGGGAAACCCAGCAGACCGACTACCCGCGCACCCGCCCCGACCTGCCCAACCATGAGCCACGCGGCTGCGCCCGTGGTGCCAGCTACAGCTGGTATTTGTACAGCGCCAACCGCGTCAAGTACCCGATGGTGCGGGCACGTCTGCTCAAACACTGGCGCGCGGCGCTGATTGTGGCCAAGGGCCCGGTCGAGGCATGGACCGCCATCGTCGAGAACGTTGATGCCCGCAGCGAGTGGCAAAAGCAGCGTGGCCTGGGCGGCTTTGTGCGCAGCAGCTGGGACGAGGTCAACCAGATGATCGCCGCCGCCAATATCTACACCATCAAGAAGCACGGGCCAGACCGGATTCTTGGCTTCTCGCCGATTCCGGCCATGAGCATGATCAGCTATGCCGCAGGCAGCCGTTACCTGAGTCTGCTCGGCGGTGTGTGCATGAGTTTTTACGACTGGTACTGTGATCTGCCCCCAGCCAGCCCCCAGGTTTGGGGTGAGCAGACCGACGTGCCCGAGTCAGCCGATTGGTACAACAGCGGCTTCATCATCGCCTGGGGCTCGAATGTGCCGCAGACGCGCACGCCGGACGCGCACTTCTTCACCGAGGTGCGCTACAAGGGGGCCAAGGTGGTGGCGGTCACGCCCGACTATTCCGAGGTCGCCAAACTCGCCGACCTGTGGATGCACCCCAAGCAGGGCACCGACGCCGCCATGGCCATGGCCATGGGCCACGTCATCATGAAGGAGTTCTACTTCGACAAGCGTTCGGTGTACTTTGACAACTATGCGCGCCGCTACACCGACTTGCCGCTGCTGGTGGTGCTCAAGGAGAAAACCTTGCCGGATGGCCGACAGGTTTTGGTCCCCGACCGGTATGTCCGCGCCAGCGATTTCCCAGGCCAACTCGACCAGTCGAACAACCCCGACTGGAAGACTGTCGGTTACGGCGCAGACGGCCAGGTGGTGCTGCCCAATGGTTCCATCGGATTTCGCTGGGGCAGCGACGATCGAGCGGACCTGGGCCGGTGGAACCTGGAGAACAAGGACGCCCGCAGCGCGGGCGACGTGACGCTGAAACTCTCGGTGCTCGAGGAAGGGGCACAGCCGCATGAGATCGCCGACGTCGCCTTCCCCTATTTTGGAGGTGTGCAGACGCCCACCTTCACGGCCAACACCCAGGGCGGCAATGTGATGGTGTGCCGCGTGCCGGTCTCGAAGCTAGACTTGGCCGGTGAAAGCACCGGTGCAGGCACCTATGTCGCCACCGTGTTCGATCTGCAGGCGGCCAACTACGGCATCCTGCGCGGCCTGCCTGGTGAGGTGGCTGACACCGAGGGCTATGACGCCAACCGGGCCTACACACCGGCCTGGCAAGAAAGCATCACGGGCGTGCCACGCGACCAGGTCATCACCATTGCCCGCCAGTTCGCCGACAACGCGGACAAGACCCAGGGCCGGTCGATGGTCATCATCGGTGCGGCCATGAACCACTGGTACCACTGCGACATGAACTACCGCGGCATCATCAACATGCTGATGATGTGTGGTTGTATCGGCCAAAGCGGCGGCGGCTGGGCCCACTATGTCGGGCAGGAAAAACTGCGCCCGCAGACCGGCTGGACCGCCTTGGCCTTTGCGTTGGACTGGATCCGTCCGCCACGCCAGATGAACAGCACCAGTTACTTCTATGCCCACACCGACCAGTGGCGCTACGAGAAGCTGGGTATGGAGGAGATTCTCTCGCCACTGGCCGATGCCAAGCTTTACCACGGCTCCCAGATCGATTACAACGTGCGCGCCGAGCGTATGGGCTGGCTGCCCTCCGCACCCCAGCTCAAGACCAATCCGATGCAGGTGGTGCGTGATGCCCAGGCCGCCGGACAGGACCCCAAGGCTTACGTGGTGGCGTCGCTCCAGAGTGGCGCGCTGGAGATGAGCTGCGAAGACCCGGACCACGCCAACAACTGGCCGCGCAACATGTTTGTGTGGCGTTCGAATATTTTGGGATCGTCAGGCAAAGGGCACGAATACTTCCTCAAGCACCTGCTGGGTACAACCCATGGCGTGCAGGGCAAGGACCTGGGCACCGAAGAGGTCAAACCCGAAGAGGTGCGCTGGCATGAGCAGGCCCCCGAAGGCAAGCTTGACCTGCTGGTCACACTCGACTTCCGCATGAGCACCACCTGTCTTTACAGCGACATCGTGTTGCCCACCGCCACCTGGTACGAGAAGAACGACCTCAATACCAGCGACATGCATCCCTTCATCCATCCGCTGTCGACGGCCGTCGATCCGGCCTGGCAGGCCCGCAGCGACTGGGAAATCTACAAAGGTTTCGCCCAGGCGGTGAGCGAGCTGAGCCCAGGCCACCTGGGGGTGGAAAAAGACGTCGTCCTCACGCCCATCATGCACGACACGGCCAACGAGCTGGCGCAGGCTTTTCATGTGCGTGACTGGAAACGCGGTGAGTGTGAACTGGTGCCCGGCAAGACGGCGCCGCAAATCACGGTGGTCGAACGCGACTACCCCAACCTCTTCAAAAATTTCACGGCTCTGGGGCCGCTGATGGAAAAGGTGGGCAATGGCGGCAAAGGGATTGGTTGGAACACCGACACCGAAGTCGGCCAGCTGGGCGACTTGAATGGCCGGGTGCGCGAAGAGGGCGTGACCCAAGGCATGCCGCGCATCGTGAGCGACATTGACGCCGCCGAAACGGTGTTGATGCTGGCGCCCGAGACCAATGGCCACGTCGCCTGCAAGGCCTGGCAAGCGCTGGGCAAACAGACCGGGCGCGACCATGTGCATCTGGCACTGCACCGCGAAGACGAGAAGATCCGCTTTCGCGACATCCAGGCACAGCCACGCAAAATCATCAGCTCCCCCACTTGGAGTGGCTTGGAGAGCGAAAAAGTGAGCTACAACGCGGGCTATACCAACGTCCACGAGCTAATTCCATGGCGAACCCTCACCGGTCGCCAGCAGTTCTACCAAGACCACGCCTGGATGCGTGACTTTGGCGAAGGCCTGGTCAGCTACCGTCCGCCGGTCAATCTCAAGACACTGGCCGCGGTGGAGGGCCGGATGCCCAATGGCAACCCCGAGATTGCGCTGAATTTCATCACGCCGCACCAGAAGTGGGGCATCCACTCGACCTATTCGGACAACCTGATGATGCTGACGCTGAACCGGGGTGGCCCGGTGGTCTGGCTGTCGGAGGACGACGCGGCGCGTGGCGGCATCGTGGACAACGACTGGGTCGAGCTGTTCAACGCCAACGGCGCCATCGCAGCACGCGCCGTGGTCAGCCAGCGTGTGAATCCCGGCATGGTGATGATGTACCACGCCCAGGAAAAAATCATCAACACGCCGGGCTCGGAGATCACCGGGACACGGGGTGGCATCCACAACTCGGTGACCCGTATCGTGCTCAAGCCCACCCACATGATCGGTGGCTACGCGCAGTACAGCTACGGCTTTAACTACTACGGAACGATTGGCACCAACCGGGATGAATTTGTGCTGGTGCGCAAGATGGACCGCGTCGACTGGCTTGACGATGAGCCGGTCGCAGCCCACCCTGCACCGGCCCACGCCTGATGCCCGCACAAGGAGAAAAACGATGAAAATACGCGCGCAAATTGGCATGGTGCTCAACCTTGACAAGTGCATTGGTTGCCACACCTGCTCCGTCACCTGCAAGAACGTCTGGAGCAGCCGCCCCGGTGTCGAGTACGCCTGGTTCAACAACGTCGAGACCAAGCCCGGCATTGGCTACCCCAAGGAGTGGGAAAACCAGGACAGGTGGAACGGCGGCTGGATACGCAACGCCGATGGCTCCATCGTGCCTCGCCAGGGGGGCAAGTGGAGGCTGCTGATGCGCATCTTCTCCAACCCGAACCTGCCCCAGATCGACGATTACTACGAGCCCTTCACCTTCGACTACGACCACCTGCAGTCGGCCCCTGAATCGAAGGCACCGCCCACGGCCCGCCCGCGCAGTCTGATTACGGGCCAGCGCATGCAGAAAATCGAATGGGGGCCCAACTGGGAAGACATTCTGGGTGGTGAATTCAGCAAGCGCAGCAAGGACAAGAACTTCGATGATGTGCAAAAAGATATCTACGGCCAGTTCGAAAACACCTTCATGATGTACCTGCCGCGCCTGTGCGAGCACTGCCTGAATCCGGCCTGTGTGGCATCCTGCCCGTCGGGCTCGATCTACAAGCGCGAGGAAGACGGCATCGTGCTGATCGACCAGGACAAGTGCCGGGGCTGGCGCATGTGTGTCTCCGGCTGCCCGTACAAGAAAATTTACTACAACTGGCAAAGCGGCAAGGCGGAAAAATGCATCTTCTGCTATCCCCGCATTGAAGCCGGTCAGCCCACCGTCTGCTCTGAAACCTGCGTTGGCCGCATCCGCTATCTGGGCGTTTTGCTGTACGACGCCGACCGTATTGCACAAGCCGCCAGCGTGGAGCGCGACCGCGACCTGTACCAGGCGCAGCTCGACATCTTCCTCGACCCCCATGACCCTGAGGTGATCAAGCAGGCCCGCATCGACGGTATTCCCGATGCCTGGATGGATGCTGCCCGCAACAGCCCGGTGTACAAGATGGCGGTGGAGTGGAAGGTGGCACTGCCGCTGCACCCCGAATACCGCACCATGCCGATGGTCTGGTACGTGCCACCGCTGTCGCCGATCACGGCCGCCGCCAATGCTGGCCAGGTCAGCGCGAATGGCGACATTCCCGATGTCTCCCAGCTGCGTATTCCCGTGCAATACCTCGCCAACCTGCTCACCGCCGGCGACACCAAGCCCGTGGTGCGTGCACTGGAGCGGATGCTGGCGATGCGCACCTACCAGCGGGACAAGCACGTTGAGCAGCGCCAAAACCTGAATGTGCTCAAGCAGGCGGGACTGAGCGTGAACGAGGTTGAAGAGATGTACCACGTCATGGCCATTGCCAACTACGAAGACCGCTTCGTGATCCCCACCGCCCACCGCGAATACGCTGAAAACACCTTCGACATGCGGGGCGGCTGTGGCTTTTCGTTCGGCAATGCGTGCTCGGACGGCAGCAGTGAGGCCAGCATGTTCGGCGGCAAAAAACCGCGCACCATCCCCATCAAGGCAACGCTCTGAGGAATCAGCCCATGTCCAAAAATCCCACCTCTTTGCGCCTGACATTGCGTGCCCTCGGCGTCCTGCTGGGCTACCCCGACGCCTCGCTGCGCAGTGTTCTGCCCCAGCTGATTGACGCCTTGCAACTGGAGCAGGCGTTGAGCGCCGAGCGCCTGAAAGAACTGGAGGCACTGTGCCAGCACCTGGTCGCGCTGCCGCCCTTCGAGGCCGAAGCACGTTATGTCGAAAGCTTCGACCGTGGCCGCCAAACCTCTTTGCACCTGTTCGAGCATGTGCATGGTGACTCGCGCGAACGCGGGCCAGCGCTGATCGACCTGCTGCAAACCTACGAACAGGCGGGCTTGACATTCAAGGCCGACGAACTGCCCGACCATTTGCCGGTGGTGTTGGAATTTGCCTCGACCCAGCCGCCCGGCGTAGCCCGTGATTTTCTCGGGGAGATGGCGCACATCCTGAACGCCTTGCTCAGTGCCTTGGTGGCGCGCAACAGCCCCTACGCCAGTGTGATCGCCGCCGTGCTTGAAGTCTGCGGCCAGCGCGTACAGGCCGTTGCCCTGACACCCGAGCCCGACCTTGACGAGCTGTGGGCTGAGCCCATGGCCTTTGACGGCTGTGGCAACAAAGGCCAGGCCAAACCCGGCCAGCCCCAACCGGTGCATTTTTTCCGTTCCACCCCCGCCCACGAAGGAGCACCGTCATGACCCTCTGGTTGGATACCCTGCTGTTCGGCACCTACCCCTACATTTGCCTGGCCGTTTTTTTCATTGGCAGTTGGGCCCGGTTTGACCGCGACCAGTACACCTGGAAAAGCGACTCCTCCCAGTTGCTGCGCACCGGCAGCCTGCGCTGGGGCAGCAACCTGTTCCATGTCGGTGTCTTGTTCCTGTTCTTCGGCCACTCGCTGGGCATGCTCACACCCCATTTCATGTACGAATGGCTGATCAGCGCCAGCACCAAGCAGCTGGTGGCGATGGTCTCGGGGGGGATTGCCGGACTGATGGCCTTTGTCGGCCTCTCGCTCCTGCTGCAACGCCGCCTGTTCGACCCCCGTATTCGGGCCACGTCGAAGACCAGCGACATCGCCATCTTGCTGCTGCTGTGGCTGCAAGTGGTGCTGGGGCTGGCCACGGTACCGCTGTCGGCCCAGCACATGGACGGCTCAATGATGGTGCGCCTGGCGGGTTGGGCCCAGCACATCGTGAGTTTGCGCACCGGTGCCGTCGACTTGCTGGCCGGCGCAGGCTGGGTCTTTAAGGCCCATATGTTCCTGGGCATGAGCATCTTCTTGGTCTTCCCCTTCACCCGTTTGGTGCATGTGTGGAGCGGTTTTGCCACCTTGGCCTACGTGCTGCGTCCCTACCAGCTCGTGCGCGCCCGGCGCCTGAACCTGCCCAAGGGCCACTTGCAGCCCACCGACCGCCGCGCCTGAACCAGGCCGCCATCAAACAAGGAGAACGACATGGGTCAATGTGGAACAGGCGGCTGCGGCTGCGCCACCAGTGAAAAAGTACCGGGACAGAATCTTGGCAACATGCTAACTGTCATGCATGGGCAAGCACCACCGAGCGATCAAACCGCTGCGTACGAGGCCCTGGCGGCCACGTTGGGGCCGATGCCTGAAGACAGCGCTGCGGTTGCTGCGCTGTCGACGCTGGATGCTGCGCCGTCCATCGCCCGGATCAACGGCCTGGCACTGCATGAAGCCGGGCAACGGCTGGACGAGGAGGCCTTGCGCCAACGCGCCTGCACCGAGTTGTTGCGCCAGGCGGCGCAGCAAACCGGGCTCCTCTCGAGCGACGACAAGCCCGACACCAGCGGCGCCACCAGTGCTGCGGCCTCCACCGCGATCGAACAGTTGCTGGAGCAGGAACTGCGGGTGCCTGAGCCGACGCAGGCGGTGTGCCGCCGTTACTACGAAACACACCCTGCGGCCCACAGACAAGGAGAGCGCGTGCAGTTGCGCCACGTGCTGTTTGCCGTGACACCCGGTGTCGACGTGCGGCGGCTGCGCGAGCGGGCCGAGGCCTTGCTGATCGAGCTGCGCTGTGCCGACGACGGCGGCCTGCGCTTTGCCGAGGCCGCAGCCCAATGGTCCAACTGCCCCAGTGGGCAGCAAGGCGGCGATCTGGGTTGGCTGACCCGCGCCGACTGCGCGCCCGAATTTGCGGGCGAGGTCTTCGGCAGCGCGGAAATCGGCGTCCTGGCGCGGCTGGTGCACAGCCGCTTTGGCCTGCACGTGGTGGAGGTCTGCGCGCGCGAGGCGGGCCAACAGCCGACGTTTGAAGAAGTGCACCAGGCCATTGCCCAGACACTGCGCCAACATACCTGGGTCAACGCCCTGCGCCAGTACCTGCAACTGCTGGCCCGTGCCGCCGCCGTTGAGGGTGTGGTGCTCGATGTCGCCGATTCACCACTGGTGCAGTAAGCGCAGAGATGGACATTTTGATGGCCGACGAACCGCCCAAGCGCCTGCGCTGTTTCCACGGCCAGCCATGATTTCTTGCGAAATTGAGCCGCTGTCCCACACCGTGGCCCAGCTGATGCAGGCCCGCCGCACCATCCTGCCCAAGCGCCTGTGTGAGCCCGGCCCCGATGCCGCGCAGCGCACGCTGATTTTGGAGGCGGCAGCCACGGCGCCCGACCATGGGCAGCTGTGTCCCTGGCGCTTTGTGCTGGTGCCCACGGCGGCACGGGCGCGCTTGGCCGATGTGTTTGCGCAGGCCTTGTGCGAGCGCGATGCCGCAGCAAGCACCGAGCAGGTGGCGCAAGCACGTGACAAAGCCTTCCGCTCCCCGCTGCTTTTGCTGGTCATCGTGGATGCGCAAGCGAATAGCGCAGGCATTGATCTCCATGAACGCCTGATCGCGACCGGTTGCGCGGTGCAAAACATGCTTCTCATGGCCACGGCCATGGGCTTTGGCTCGGCCCTCACCAGTGGGCAGGCACTGAAGACGCAAAATCTGCGGGCCTTGTTCGGCGTGACGGCCACTGAGCTGGCGCTGTGCTTTGTCAGCATCGGCACGGTGCAGTCGTGCAAGCCGGGGCGGCTTCGTCCCGCGCTCAGCGCGTATGTCAGCAGCTTGGGCGTGGCCGGGCTATGAGCCTGCAAATCCGGCAAAAACTGTCCTCGCTGGGGCCGATTTTGTAGAAACCTGCGGTTTTCGCTGTTCGACGCCCCAAGTCCGAC
>JAYVXE010000036.1:0-8646 GCA_043785395.1 Burkholderiaceae bacterium
TATTTGATAGCTGCTACCGCATGGTGTATGTTAATTTCAGAAACTTACCATTCTCAAATTGATATACATCAAGCGCTACCAGCTATTAAAAGTAATTAATCTCCATCTTTAACCCTCAAAAAACCATGTCCCCACCCAAAATCAGCCTCACCCGCTACCTGGTCGAGCAGCAACGCGCCGACGGCCTCATTCCCTCCCAACTGCGGCTGCTGCTTGAAGTTGTTGCACGCGCCTGCAAAAGCATCAGCCAAGCCGTCAACAAAGGCGCTTTAGGCGGCGTGCTTGGCAGTGCCGAGAGCGAAAACGTGCAAGGCGAAGTGCAAAAAAAGCTCGACATCATCGCCAACGAAGTGCTGATTGAAGCCAACGAATGGGGAGGCCACTTGGCCGCCATGGCCTCGGAAGAAATGGAGGGCATCTACCTGGTGCCCAACCGCTACCCCCAGGGTGAATACCTGCTGCTGTTCGACCCACTCGACGGCTCCAGCAACATCGACGTCAACGTCAGCATCGGCACCATCTTCAGCGTGCTGAAAAAACCCGAAGGCCATCCCGGCATCACCGAACAAGACTTCTTGCAAGCCGGCGCCCAGCAAGTCGCCGCCGGCTACTGCGTCTACGGCCCGCAGACCACCCTGGTGCTGACCGTGGGCGACGGCGTCGCCATGTTCACGCTGGACCGCGAACAAGGCTCCTTTGTGCTGACCCAAGAGAACCTGCGCATCCCCGAAGACACCCAGGAATTTGCCATCAACATGAGCAATATGCGGCACTGGGACGCGCCCATGAAGCGCTACATCGATGAATGCCTGCAAGGCACGGAAGGCCCGCGCGGCAAAAACTTCAACATGCGCTGGATCGCCAGCATGGTCGCCGACGTGCACCGCATCCTCACCCGTGGCGGCGTCTTCATGTACCCATGGGACCAGCGCGAACCCAACAAACCCGGCAAACTGCGCCTGCTGTACGAGGCCAACCCGATGGCCTGGCTGGTCGAGCAAGCCGGCGGCGCAGCCACCAACACCAGCGAGCGCATCCTCGACATCGCCCCCACCACCCTGCACCAACGCGTCAGCGTGGTGCTGGGCTCAAAGAACGAAGTCGAGCGCGTCACCCGCTACCACCAAGAGGCCTGAGGCCTGAGGCATCTCAAGCGTGGGCTTGCTGGATGCGCCGCAGCAGGCTCTGCACCTCAGCCGCAACCGTCGCCGTGCGCTCTGGCTGCGCGTGCAGGCTGGTCAGCAAGCGGCCCAGCACCTCGGCATAGGGCGCCAAGGGCGCAAAGAAGCGCACGCCGGCCGCGTCGGCAATCAGCAGCGTGGGAAAGGTCTCGATATCGAGCTCGCCCAAAAGCTCGGACTCGTCCTCAATATCCACCCACAGCCAGCGCAGCTGCGGCTGCTGCTGGGCGGCTGCATCAAACACCGCCCGGTACTCCCGGCACGCGCCGCACCAACCCGCGCACAAACACACAACCCACCACGACATAAGCAGCAACTCCTGAACATGGACGCAAGTCCGTAACACCAAGCGCCATGGTAAACCGCCGCCGCCCACCACCACCGTGGCGCAGCGCGGCGGCCAGGGTCAAGCGCCCCCGCCCATGTTTGACAAAGACACCGTCAGGACTTATTGAGACCATCCCCGTCGCGCCTGCGGCGCTCGCCCCCTCAAGGGAGCGCACCCGGTGGCCTGGTAGAGCCATATCCACGGGTGCACTGGAAGCGGCGCGCTCGTCTCGCGGCGCGGTGCGGTTTCATCGCTCGGCGGTGCTTGGCCAGTGCATGACAGTTAACGTTGACGTGCCTGAGGTATTTGCCGATAAAAGCCAGTCCGGCGTGCGAACTGACGCCCTCGGGCAGTTTTTACAATGAATTTGGGTAACTACTCAGGTCACGGCATGCAGTGCGCTTTTGTTTTACGCCCTCTCCCTCTGGGAGAGGGCGTAAAACCAAACCAGACCACCTGAGTAGTTACGAATTTGGTCATGTTTTGGCCCACCTTTTGGGTGAACGGCACATGGCGTCTACGTTGTGAGATTGCAAGGGAAAAAAGTACGGGCAATTGGTTTTTTGCCACGGATTCAAGCATATTTTAAGAGCTTATAGCGCAATCAAACTATTGATTTCAAGCATAAAACATACTAAAATCTATTTTAATTAAGCGCTAACAGCTCACTTAACAATAGCAATCACCAAGCCAGTGCTGCAATCCCGGCCTTGGCGATCTGCACATCTTCATTCGACTTCACGCCGCTGACGCCGACTGCGCCCAGGCACACGCCGTCCTTCATGATCGGCACACCGCCTTCGAGCATGCCTTTGACCTCGGGCACGCTCAGGAAGGCCGTGCGCCCGCCGTTGATGATGTCCTCGTAGCCCTTGGTTTCACGCCGCCCCAGGGCTGCGGTATGCGCTTTGGCCGGGGCGATGTGGGCGGAGATTGGCGGCGCCCCGTCCAGGCGCTGCAAGCCTAGCAAATGGCCGCCAGCGTCAACGATGGCAATCGTCACCGCCCACTGGTGGGCCAAGGCCTCGGCCTCGGCAGCGGCGGCAATCGCCTTCACGTCAGACAGTTCAAGTGCGAAGGTGGTTTTCATCAAAAAAACTCCAGGTAAGGATCGGGGGGAAAGCGCTGAGCATACCCGTCGCGCCCCGATCGCCCCGATCGCCCGATCGTCCAAGTTCCCGCCCAAGTTCCTGCCCAAGTTCCCGCCCTGGTGCCCTCGCCTTAGGCGCTCGGCACCCTTTTCCACCTTCCCCTTCGCGGCCCCGTGGACAATCCCTGCCCGCAAAAAAATCCGGGCCGGAAACTTTCACCACCCCTGCGGGCATGCAAAATACCCAGCGTCCAGGGATGTTCATGGCCAACTTTGGCAACATTACGCCCATCCCCGGCATTTTCAAATCCACCGACACGCTCGCTTGCACCCAATCCGTAGCTTCGGCGCAAGTCCGGCCTTCCCCCCCCAGCTTTCACTGCGAGACCCACCCTATGAGCTCCACCCTGTCTGCCGCCGAACAGTCCTTGCGCGACGCCGCCCGCGAGTACCACAGCAGCCCGACCAAGGGCAAAATCTCGGTCACCCCGACCAAGCCACTGTCCAACCAGCGTGACCTCTCGCTGGCCTATTCGCCCGGCGTTGCCTATCCCTGTTTGGACATCCAAGCCGACCCCGCCCTGGCCGCGCAGTACACCTCGCGCGCCAACCTGGTCGGCGTCATCACCAACGGCACGGCCGTGCTCGGCCTTGGCAATATCGGCCCCTTGGCCAGCAAGCCGGTGATGGAGGGCAAGGCCTGTTTGTTCAAGAAATTTGCGGGCATCGATGTGTTTGACATTGAGCTGGCCGAGAACGACCCCGACAAGCTTGTCGACATCATTGCCGCGCTTGAGCCCACGCTGGGCGGCATCAACCTTGAGGACATCAAGGCGCCCGAGTGCTTCTACATCGAGCAAAAACTGCGCGAACGGATGCAGATCCCGGTCTTCCACGACGACCAGCACGGCACGGCCATCATCTCTTCGGCGGCGCTGCTGAACGGGCTGGAGCTGGTGGGCAAAGACATTGCCGAAGTCAAGGTGGCGGTATCGGGCGCCGGTGCCGCCGCCATCGCCTGCGTCGGCGTGATGGTGGGCCTGGGCGTCAAGCGCGAAAACGTCTTCATGTGCGACTCCAAGGGCCTGATCTACGAAGGCCGGCCCGGCACGCTTGATGCGTCCAAGGCCCAGTACATCCAAAAAACCAGTGCCCGCACGCTGGCCGATGTGGTCAACGGTGCCGACGTCTTCCTCGGCTGCTCCACCGCCGGCGTGCTGACGGTCGCGATGGTCAAAACCATGGCGCGCCAGCCCATCATCCTGGCCCTGGCCAACCCCGAGCCCGAAATCCGGCCCGAGCTGGCCAAGGCGGCCCGGCCCGACTGCATCATCGCAACCGGCCGCTCGGACTACCCCAACCAGGTCAACAACGTGCTCTGCTTCCCGTACATCTTCCGTGGCGCGCTCGACTGCGGCGCCACCAAGATTACCGAGGAAATGAAGCTTGCCTGCGTGCGCCAAATCGCCGACCTGGCCAAGGCCGAAACCAGCGACGAAGTGGCCGCCGCCTACGCCGGCCAAGAGCTGGTGTTCGGCCCCGAATACCTGATCCCAACACCGTTTGACACCCGGCTTATTTTGCGGATTGCGCCCGCCGTGGCGCAAGCCGCGTTTGACTCGGGCGTGGCGACCCGGCCGATCCAAGACATGGCAGCCTACCGCGACAGCCTGAGCCGCTTTGTCTACCAAACCGGCATGTTCATGCGCCCAGTGTTTGACGCTGCCAAAGCCAAGCCCCAGCGCGTCGCCTTTGCCGAGGGCGAAGACGAGCGGGTGCTGCGCGCCGTGCAAGTGGTGGTCGATGACGGCCTGGCGCGGCCGATTTTGATTGGCCGCCCAGCCGTCATCGAAAGCCGCATCGCCAAAGCCGGTTTGCGCCTGCAACAGGGCCGCGACTTCGAGCTCTGCAACCCCGAGGACGACCCGCGTTTTCGCCAATACTGGGAGGCCTACCACCAGCGCATGGGCCGCCACGGCATCACGCCCGACCTTGCCAAAGCCGCCGTGCGCCGCTCCAACACCTTGATTGCAACGCTGATGCTGCACCTGGGCGACGCCGACGCACTCATCTGCGGCCTGCTCGGGCGCTACGACATCCACCTCGACCACGTGCGCGCCATCATCGGCCTGCAAGCCAACGCGCCCGGCCTGGCAACCCTCAACGCCTTGATGCTAGAGAAGCAAACCCTGTTCATTGCCGACACCTACATCAACGAAGACCCCAGCGCCGAAGAGCTCGCCGCCATCGCCCTGATGGCAGCCCAAGAAGTGCGCCGCTTTGGCCTGCCGCCCAAGGTGGCGTTCTTGTCGCACTCCAACTACGGCTCATCGAGTCGCGCCAGCGCCCAGAAAATGCGCGCCGCCTACGCCCTCTTCACCCTTCTGGCACCCGACATCGAATGCGACGGCGAGCTGCAAGGCGACGCCGCCCTGTCGCCCGAAGTACGCCGTGCCAGCCTGCTCGACAGCAGCCTCAGCGGCGAGGCCAACATCCTTATCTGCCCCAACCTGGACGCCGCCAACATCCTGTTCAACGTGCTCAAGACCACCGGCAGCAACGGCGTGACCATCGGCCCCATCCTGCTCGGCGCCGCCGCCTCGGCCCACATCTTGACGCCCTCGGCCACCGTGCGCCGGATTGTCAACATGACGGCACTGGCAGCGGCCAATGCCCACCGCACCGAGCGCTGACCGAAGCGCGGCTGGCCGCAAACCGTGACCCTGCGGTTGCGGCCAAACTCCCCACAATGGGCCTGACCTTAGCCTGACCTTAGCCTTACCCACATGATGCAAACACAAGCCTACCGCGCCTCTTTACTGCGCTTTGACGACAGCGGCAGCGCCCACTTGGAGACCGATGGCCTGCTGGTCGTCGCCCCGGATGCCGCTGGCCGCTGGCGGGTGCAGGCGGTGGGTGCCTACGCCGCACTCGCCGCCGGCTACCAAGCGCAGCCCAACGCCCAGCCCATCGTCCACTGGCCGGGGCGCATCATCGCGCCCGGCTTTATCGACCTGCACCTGCACTACCCGCAGACCGACGTCATCGGCGCACCGGCAGCTGGCCTGCTGCCCTGGCTTACGGACTACACCTTCCCGCATGAAGCACGCTTTTGCGACCCCGACTACGCCGCCGAAACCGCCAGCTTCTTCACGGCCGAGCTGCTGCGCAACGGCGTCACCAGCGCGCTGGTCTTTGCCAGCTCGCACCCAGCCTCGGTCGACGCCTTGTTCCGTACCGCGCAGGCCCAGCACCTGCGCCTGATCACCGGCAAAGTGCTGCAAGACAGCAACTCGCCCGACGGTGTGCGCGACCAGACCGAACAAAGCCTGCTCGACACCGAGCAACTGATCCAGCGCTGGCACGGTGTTGAGCGGCTTGGCTACGCCATCACACCGCGCTTTGCCCCCACCAGCTCAGCCGCCCAACTGCGCGGCGCCGGCGAGCTGGCGGCCCGCTTTCCCGACGTCTGGGTCCAGTCCCATGTGGCCGAAAACCGCGACGAAATCGCCTGGGCGCGTTCGCTCTTCCCCGACAGCGCCAGCTACCTTGCCACCTACGCCGACTTCGGCCTGCTGCGCCCGCGCTCCATCTACGCCCACTGCATCCACTTTGACGACGCCGACCGCGCCCTGATGCAGGCCAGCGGCGCAGCCATTGCCGTTTGCCCCACCAGCAACCTGTTTTTGGGCAGCGGCTTCTTCGACTACGCCAGCGCCGCCCAAGCCGGTCTGCGCTACGGCCTGGGCAGCGATGTCGGTGGCGGCACATCTTTTAGCCCGTTCCACACCATGCTGGCGGCCTACTACGTCGCCCGCAGCGACCATGGCAAGACAGGGCTCAGCCTGAGCCCGCAACAACTCTGGTGGCAGCACAGCGCAGGCGCGGCACAGGCGCTGGGCTTGGACGGCGTCATCGGCAACCTGCAAGTCGGCTGCGAGGCCGACTTCATCGTCCTCAACCCGCAGGCAACACCGCTGCTGGCGCGCAAAACCGCCCAGGCGAACAGCCTCGACGAGCTGCTGTTTGCCATGATCGTGCTCGGGGACGACAGGCTGATAGAAGCCAGCGTGATCTCGCAGGCGCAAGCCGCAAACGCCCAGAGCGCGCCCTCAACCACCGCCGCGCCTTAGGAAGCCTGCACGCACGTGTTGCGCGCCAGGCGAGGGGAAAACCGAGGCCTTGGGCGACGCCATGCATCCTCTCGGCGCCGCATCAATGATTGAGCGCGCCTGGGTCCGAATGGCTCCGTCCCAAAAACACTGTGCACCTACCATGCGGATTCATTTTTTCTCAATGAAAACAGACTCTAGCGCATATATTATCTATATAACCAGCTATCAAATCAGGAGTAAACTCCGATTCACGCACCCGCCGTAAAACTGGCTGCAATGTCGATTGCCATCCTGGTTGTCACGCCACCAACGCCATCAGCGTCCCATACCCATCCACCACGTCGTAGCGCACCTGGTCGGATGTGATCTTGGCGAAGAACTTGCGGGCGCATTCGATCTTGCTCTGCTCAATTTGGCGCAGGTCCATGCTGGACATGGAGCCCTTGGTTTCGGCCACAAAGTAGACGTGCCTGACCTTGCCCTCCTGGAACGCAATGGCCCAGTCGGGGTTGTAGTCCCCAACCGGCGTGGGGATGAAGAAGCCGCGTGGCAGCTTGGCGTACACCACCACCTCGGTGCTGGCGTCCAGCTCGCGCACAAAGTTGCGCTCGTTCTTGGATTCGGTGAACACGTAGTCGTAAATGTGGTGCTTGGCCTTGACTGCCTTGCTGAAATCTTCTTTGGGCTTGTCCTGGGTGAAGATGTCCATGGTGTGCGTGTCACCCGTGAGGTCATAGGCAATGTGCTCCACGATCACTGTCGCCTTCTGCTCGTTCATCAGGCGCGCGGCCTTTTGCATGAAGTCTTCCGGGTTGGTGCGGTACTGACTGAAAACGGCCTTGTTGATGCCCTGCAAAACGCTGGCCACGGTGACGCGGGTCAGTTGCGTCTCTGCGGCGATTCGACCAATCAGGTCGTACTTCACGGTGGAATGGGCTGAGGCCCGGTGAAAATCCGTCGTGGACTCGGTCACTTTGAACGATTCGCCCTGTCGAATTCCGTCATAGGTTGCGGTGTCGGCTTGCTCCCCGGCAACCACGGTGTACTGCATGGGGCTGACTTTCAGCTCGGTTTCCAGGGCCTTCACGCACTTGGCCACCAGCTCCGGCGTTTCAAACTCCACCGTGTAGGCGGCCTTGCGGTTGATGCGATTCCACAGCGCCTTGAACTCGGCTTTCTCGAAATTGGCGTTCAGCGGATTGGTTTTGGCCTTGCGGTCGTCCTCCGGCAATGGCAACTTCGCATCGCTGAACACACTGTCGATCAGTGCAAACACGGCATCGGCATGCGCCGCCAACTCGGGCGGCAACGCTGCAAGCGTGCCCTCTTTCTTGGCCTCGTGGTACGCATCGGCGATGCGGTCTTTGTCGTCGGAGTAGTCGTTCTTAGCAAGGTAGCGGTAAATTAGTTTGGCCAGTTGCGGAGTCACATCCACGTCACCGGCTGTGGTTTTGAGCACCTTGCCAGTGAAATACGATTCGTCGGCCACCCGTGGCCGCGCCAACAAGCCCTCACTCATATCACGCTGCAAGGCGGTCACAAAGTCCTTGTAACTCTCGCTGGCCACCACCGTCAGCACGTTGACCTGGTGCACGGTGGCCGGATCGTCCATGCGCTCGCCCTGCTGGTTGACCGACAGGCGCAGGCCGCGCCCCACCTCCTGGCGGCGGCTGACCGTGTTGTCGCTGTGCTTCAGCGTGCAGATCACAAACACATTGGGGTTGTCCCAGCCTTCGCGCAAAGCCGAGTGGGAAAAGATGAAGCGCACCGGCTCGTTAAACGACAGCAGCCGCTCCTTGTCCTTCAAGATCAGGTCATACGCATCCACGTCGTCGGCCTCAGAAGACTTCTTTCCCGTCTCAGGGTCCACCATCCGCTTGCTCTTCTTGTCGATGGAAAAGTAGCCTTCATGCGTGCGCGCGGTGGCAATGC
>JAYVXE010000037.1:0-2607 GCA_043785395.1 Burkholderiaceae bacterium
TGGCCTGGCGGAGCCAGATCCACGGGTGCACTGGGGGCGGCGCGCTCGTCTCGCGGTGTGGTGAACTTAGACCACCCCCGTCGCGCCTGCGGCGCTCGCCCCCTCAAGGGGGCGCACCCGGTGGCCTGGCGGAGCCAGATCCACGGGTGCACTGGGGGCGGCGCGCTCGTCTCGCGGTGTGGTGAACTTGATCCACCCCTGTCGCGCCTGTGGCGCTTCCCCCTCAAGGGGGCGCACCCGGTGGCCTGGCGGAGCCAGATCCACGGGTGCACTGGGGGCGGCGCGGTTTCATCGCTCGGTGGTGCTTGCCCAGTGCATGGCAGTTAACGGCAGACATGGCTAAGAGCCTGTCGGACTTGGTCCGCCAGCATCGGCTGCAATGGTGCCGCTGCGGTCCATTTCGCTTCGATGCGACAAGTCCGACAAGTCCGACAAGCATCCTCGGCTGGATGCAGAAGATTTGTTGGAATGGCTGGTCAACGGCAAGCGCCTGAAAGATCGATCCGACTTGTCGCTCGACTTGGCCGTTTGATGAAAAAGGGGGGGAGCATTGACACGGAGGGTTTTGGCTGTGGACTGGCTCCGATTTTGAAAATTTGGCGGCAATCCGGCAGGGCCCACCAGAATGCAATAGGGTTCGATAAAGATGGCTTATTCCTCTGAAAAACAAGAAAAAACAACGCCTTTCGAGGGGGGAGCGCAAGATTTATCGAAGCACACGCCGATGATGGCGCAGTACCTCGGCATCAAGGCCGAGCACCCCGACACGCTGGTGTTTTACCGCATGGGGGATTTTTACGAGCTCTTTTACGCCGATGCCGAGAAGGCCGCACGCTTGCTCGGCATTACGCTGACGCAGCGCGGGCAGTCGGCGGGAGTGCCGGTGGCGATGGCCGGTGTGCCGTTCCATGCGATGGAGGGCTATTTGGCGCGGCTGATCCAGCACGGCGAGTCGGTGGCGATTTGCGAGCAAGTGGGCGAAGTCGGGGCGGGCAAAGGCCCGGTCGAGCGCAAGGTGGTGCGGGTGGTGACGCCCGGCACGCTGACCGATAGCGCCCTGCTGCCCGACAAAAGCGAGTCCGTGCTGCTGGCGCTGCACCCCGGCGCACGCAAGCGCTGTGGCCTGGCCTGGCTCAGCGTGACGCAGGGCCAGCTGCATCTGGCCGAGTGCGACCAGGACGAGATCGAGGCCTGGGTCACGCGCATCGGCCCCAGCGAGCTGCTGTACAGCGCCAGCCTTGGCAATGCCGGCCCTGGCAACGCAGCGCTGGGCCAGCGGCTCAAAAACCTGGCTGCATTCGGCCCGCTGGCGCTGACGCCACGGCCCGACTGGCAGTTTGACGCCGGACTGGGCCAACGCAAGCTCTTGGCCCAGTTGCAGGCCGCCAGCCTGTCGGCCTGGAACGCACAAGATCTGCCCCACGCCCACGCCGCCGCCGCCGCGCTGCTCAACTATGCCGAGCACACCCAGGGCCAGACCTTGTCACACCTGCAAGGCCTGCAAGTACAGCGCAGCGATGACTTGATCGACCTGCCCGCAAGCACCCGGCGCAATTTGGAGTTGACGCGCACCTTGCGCGGCGAAGATTCACCAACGCTGTTCTCGCTGCTCGACCGCTGCCAAAGCGGCATGGGCAGCCGCCTGCTCAAGAGCTGGCTGCTGGCGCCGCCGCGCGACCGGGCGCCGGCGCAAGCACGGCTGGATGCGATTGCCGCCTTGCAAGGCGCGCACGGCGCCGGCCCTTGGCAGCAACTGCGCGAACAGCTCAAGGGCATCAGCGATGTGGAGCGCATCAGCGCCCGGATTGCACTGCGCCAAGTGCGCCCGCGTGAGCTGGTAGCGCTGCGCATGACGCTACAAAAATCAGAGCTAATAAAGCCCTATATACCTGCGTTAAAGCCACTTTTGTCTGAAATTTGTACGGCCCTCATCCCGCCACCCGACGGCGTCGCCCTGCTGACGGCGGCGCTGCTGGACGAGCCCGCTGCGCTGGTGCGCGAGGGCGGCGTCATGGCCAGTGGCTTTGACGCCGAACTGGACGCGCTGCGCGACATCCAGAACAACTGCGACGCCTTTTTGCTCGACCTGGAGGGCCGTGAACGGGCCCGCAGCGGCATCGCCAACCTGCGCGTGCAGTTCAATAAAGTACACGGCTTCTACATCGAAATCAGCCAAGGCCAGCTCGGCAAAGTGCCCGACGACTACCGCCGCCGCCAAACCCTGAAGAACGCCGAACGCTTCATCACGCCCGAGCTGAAAGCATTTGAAGACAAGGCCTTGTCAGCCCAAGAGCGGGCTTTGGCACGGGAAAAATACCTGTACGAGCAACTGCTCGACGCCTTGCAAAGCCATACCGCCGCACTCGGCCAGCTGGCGCGGGCGCTGGCCACGCTTGACGTGCTGTGCACGCTGAGCGAGCGCGCACTGGCGTTGAATTGGTGCGCGCCGCAGTTCGTCAAAGAACCCTGCATCGACATCGAGCGTGGCCGCCATCCGGTGGTAGAGGCACGGCTGGCCGAGCTGTCGAGCGGCAACTTCATCGCCAACGACACCCGGCTGGGTGCAAGGCAGCGCATGCAAATCATCACCGGCCCCAACATGGGTGG
>JAYVXE010000038.1:0-2607 GCA_043785395.1 Burkholderiaceae bacterium
CTTGCTGTTCGCGGCCTTCACCAAGCTTGGCGGCACGGTCAGCTTTGCGCGCCAGCGTCTGGTGCCGTGGCGGGTGGTGGGCCGGCTCTGCGCGGGCAGTGTGCCGGCTTCGCTGCTGACGCTGTATGTGCTGCACCGCGTGGGCCCGGCGAACGCGCAGTTGCAGTCGCTGATGACCAGCACGCTTGGCCTGGCCTTGTTGTTGACGGCCGCTGCCACGCTGTACAAGGCGGTGCGGGGCAAGCAGTTGCCGCGCAATCTGCCCGAGGAGCAGTTGGACGCGGCCATGCGGCCTCGCCACTGGGCGCTGCCGCTGTTGTTTGGCGCGCTGATTGGCGTGCTGGTGACGCTGACTTCGGTCGGTGCCGGGGCGATTGGTGTGACGGCGCTGTTGCTGCTGTACCCGCTGCTGCCGCTGCAACGCATCATTGCCGCCGATATTGCCTATGCTGTGCCGCTGACTTTGGTGGCGGGCCTGGGCCATGCCTCGCTCGGCTCGGTCGACTGGGAGCTTTTGGTCAAGCTGTTGACGGGCTCTTTGCCGGGTATTTGGATTGGCTCGCGTCTGGTCAACAAGTCGCCTGAGCGGCTGGTGCGCTCGCTGCTGTCGGTGTTGCTGGCCTATGCCGGTGTCAAGCTGATGGCGCTGTAAATGCGCCAAGATCCTTGTTTTAATTTAATAGCTATCACCGCTTGATTTTATTGGTTTTTATTTATATTTATAACTGAAATCAATATACAACAAGCGGTTCCAGCTATTAAAACAATAGTTCCACCTTCTCTTCCCCACGTGTTGCCACGCTCACGTTGGGCGCTGTATTTTCCCCAGAGCCACCGCCATGTACCAATACACCGAGTTCGATAGCCAGTTTGTGAAGTTGCGCGCAGCCCAGTTCCGCGACCAGTTGGAGCGCTGGCAGGCCGGCACTTTGTCGGAGGATGCGTTCAAGCCGCTGCGCCTGCAAAACGGCTGGTATGTGCAGCGCTTTGCGCCGATGCTGCGGGTGGCCGTGCCGTATGGCGAGCTGAGCAGTGCGCAGTTGCGGGTGCTGGCAAGCATTGCCCGCGACTACGACAAGAAGGATGCGCACGATCTGAGCCTGGCCAACCCTGGCCTGAGCGATTTGCACAGTCTGCCCAGCGCCTGCGCCCATTTCACAACCCGCCAAAACGTGCAGTTCAACTGGATCCCGCTGGACAAGAGCGCCGATGTGATGGATTTGCTGGCCAGCGTCAACCTGCACGGCATCCAGACCAGCGGCAACTGCATCCGCAATACCACCAGTGACGAGCGGGCCGGTATTGCCGCCGACGAGATCGCCGACCCGCGCCCGTTGGCCGAAATCATCCGCCAGTGGAGCACGCTGCACCCTGAGTTCGCGTTTTTGCCGCGCAAGTTCAAGATCGCCATTGTGGGTGCGACCGATGACCGCGCGGCCACCGCCTGGCATGACGTGGGCCTGCATGTGCTGAAGAACGAAGCCGGTGACATCGGCCTGCGGGTGATGGTGGGCGGCGGCATGGGCCGCACGCCGGTTGTGGGCTCCGTCATTCGCGACTTTCTGCCTTGGAACCAAATCCTCAATTACCTCGAAGCCGTGGTGCGGGTCTACAACCGCTGGGGTCGGCGCGACAACATTTACAAGGCGCGGATCAAGATTTTGGTCAAGGCCGAGGGCCAGCGCTACATCGACGAGGTGGAGGCCGAGTACCTGCAAATCCTGACCGTTGACGGCGGCCCGCACACCATTGCCCAGGCCGAGCTCGACCGCGTCACCGCCTGCTTTGTGCCCCCCGCCAGCCGCGTGGGCACCCTGCCCGCATTGGCCAACCCGGTGGCCACCCCGGTCGCCGCGCCGGTGGATGACAAGGAATACACCCGCTGGTTGCAGCAAAACGTGGCCGCGCACCGCAATCCGCTGCTGCGCGCCGTGACCCTGTCGTTCAAACGCCTGGGTTATTCGCCCGGGGACGCCACCGGTGACCAGCTGGACGCCGCTGCCGCACTGGCCGACAAGTACAGCGCCGGTGAAGCCCGCGTCACCCACGACCAGAACCTGGTGCTGCCCTGGGTGCGTGCCGACGAGTTGCCCGCCGTCTACGCCCAGGCCAAGGCCCTGGGCCTGGCCCGCGCCAACATCCGCCTGTTGACCGACATGATCGTCTGCCCCGGTGGTGACTTCTGCGCGCTGGCCAACGCCCGTTCACTGCCAATTTCCGAGGCCATCAGCCAGCGTTACCAGGACATGGACGAGTTGCACGACCTGGGCGAGATTGACGTGCACATGAGCGGCTGCATCAACTCCTGCGGCCACCACCACAGCGCCCACATCGGCATTTTGGGCGTCGACAAGGACGGGCAAGAGTGGTACCAGATCACGCTGGCGGGCTCGGACGGCTCCAAGCTGTCTGGCCCGGCGATGGCCGGCAAGGTGGTCGGCCCCGCGTTCAGCGCGGCCGAAGTGCCCGAGGTGATCGAGGCCGTGCTCGATACCTACCGCGCCTACCGCAACGTGGTGGACGGCAAGGCCGAGAACTTCATCGACACGCTGCACCGCGTGGGGCAAGACCCGTTCAAGCTGGCCGCCAACGCCGCCCGCACCAGCA
>JAYVXE010000039.1:0-2603 GCA_043785395.1 Burkholderiaceae bacterium
TGCTGCTGGTGCTGCTGTTTCCGCAGGGGATTGCGGGCTTTGCGCAGCAGTTTTCCGACAAGCTGCGCCGCCCTCACCCCAACCCTCTCCCAGAGGGAGAGGGGGCAAAACCATGAGCCTTCTCACAGTCAACAATCTGGGCAAATCCTTTGGTGGCGTCAAAGCGGTAGACGGCATCGGCTTCGAGCTGGCCGCAGGTGAGCTGCTGGCGCTGATCGGCCCCAACGGCGCGGGCAAGTCCACCACCTTCAACATGCTCAACGGCCAGTTGCCGGCCGACCAGGGCTCCATCCTGCTCGACGGGCAGGAACTGGTGGGCCGCAAACCCCGCGCCATCTGGCGCCTGGGTGTAGGGCGCACCTTCCAGATCGCCGAAACCTTTGCCTCGCTGACCGTGGTAGAGAACGTACAAATGGCGCTGCTGTCACACGACAACAAACTGTTCTCGACCTGGCGGCGCGCAGCCGAGTACCGGCGTGGTGACGCGCTGGCGCTGCTCGACCAAGTCGGCATGTTGCCCCAGGCCGACCGCCCTTGCAGCGCGCTGGCCTATGGCGACGTAAAGCGTGTCGAGCTGGCCATCGCCATGGCCAACGCGCCCAAACTGCTGTTGATGGACGAGCCCACGGCGGGTATGGCCCCGCAGGAGCGCAACGCCTTGATGGCGCTGACCCAACAGCTCGCGGTCGACCGGGGCATGGCGGCCCTCTTCACCGAGCACAGCATGGACGTGGTGTTTGCCTATGCCAACCGTGTGCTGGTGCTGGCGCGTGGGCGGCTGATTGCGCAGGGCACACCGCAGGAAATTCGCGCCCACCCAAAGGTGCAAGAGGTGTACTTTGGTTCTGGCAAAACATTCGAGAACGCGGCCGCAACAGAAAGCACCACGCCATGAGCGCGCCTCAACCCTTGCTCAAAGCCCAAGGCCTGTGTGCCTGGTACGGCGCGGCCCAAATTCTGTACGCAGTAGACCTGCAAGTGCAGCGCGGCGAAGTGGTCGCCCTGATGGGGCGCAACGGCGCGGGCAAGTCCAGCACCCTCAAGGCGCTGATGGGCCTGGTGGGTAAACGCCGTGGCACGGTGCACTTCATGGGCCACGACATTTCCAGCACCGAGCCGCACGTGGCCGCCCGCCTAGGCCTGGGCTTTGTTCCCGAAGACCGGCGCATTTTTACCGACCTCACGGTGCTGGAAAACCTGGAGGTGGGCCAGCAGCCGGCCCGCCACTGGCCCGACGGCAGCGCCGCGCCGCTGTGGACGCCCGAGCGCCTGTTCCGACTTTTCCCCAACCTGGGTGAGATGCCCAACCGCCCCGGTGGCCGCATGAGCGGCGGCGAGCAGCAAATGCTGACCGTGGCACGCACGCTGATGGGCAACCCGTACCTGGTGCTGCTCGACGAGCCCAGCGAAGGTGTTGCGCCACTGATCGTGGAGCAGATGGTGGGCATGATCCTGGCGCTGAAAAACCAAGGGGTAAGTATCCTGCTGTCCGAACAAAACATGCACTTCGCCGCGCTGGTGGCCGACCGCGCCTACGTGCTGGAAAAAGGCCAAATCCGCTACCAGGCATCAATGGCCGAACTGGTGGCCAACGAGGAGGTGCGGCGTGCCTACCTTGGCGCATAACTAGGACTTACGCAAAGCGACTCCATGCAAGGCACCCCGACGCAGACAGTACATCTGGTACGGCAAGGAAAAAAAACGACGCCAGGGCGGTTTTGCGTAAGTCCTACTAATAACTTGCGATCCATGCGGGGACAGACGCAGAGTCGCCGCACGGGAATGTTCAGGCTAATTTTTTAAACAAAATATCATGTTACGCTTGATGCACATCAATAGATTGCTATCAATTTTGATTTTTACAGAAAAAATGATGCTGCTACTCCCGAGCCGGCCAACCCAGCCACAAACCAGCCCACCAGCGACCCGCGCCAAGGCGCGGTCGCATTCCTCTGGGGCCGGTGTCGATACGACAATCCACCAAGCCACCATGTTGCGCACAAAAGTCGCGCTGAATGCCCTTTTCGCGACAACGCGGCACGGCCAGCGCCGTGCCAACAGCTGCGCTGCGCTTGCCTAGGAGCCTGTCGGACTTGGGACGTCGAACAGCGAAAACCGCAGGTTTCTACAAAATCGGCCCCAGCGAGGACAGTTTTTGCCTGATTTGCAAGCTCATAGCCCGGCTATGGGCCAAAAAGACGGTGTTCTCGAAGAGCGGCGAAGCCAAAAATGGCCCGCTGCGGTCGATTCGCAGCCGACGTTCAATAAGTCCGACAAGCTGCTATAGAAGCGGTGGAACTCAGCCTAGGGCATGACCTGCGCTGTAGCGGCTTCTTTCATGAATTTTTCCGCATCCGCTTTCAACATAAAGCGTTCTTTGACAAGACCATTGGATGCTTTTTCGACCGCTTTGACAAAGCCTTTGCGGTCATGGTAACGCTCCACCAGCGAATGTCTTGGGTCGCCCTTTTCTTTTCGATTGGCAGCGTCGATCTCGAACGGAATATAGCCTCCATTCAGACCGCACAGGTCAGGTGAGCGTGCGCCCGATCGAATGCTCCATCCCGTATTTGTACCAAGTGGAACACGCGTCATCATGGTTT
>JAYVXE010000040.1:0-2584 GCA_043785395.1 Burkholderiaceae bacterium
TCCCGTAGCATCTACGGCTTGTCCTGTCGTGCTTCAGAAAGGCCTTGCCATGCACTCGACCAGCCCGTTCACGCTTCCCCATGCGATCGACGTCCCCGCCATGCGCCAGGCTGGGCCGGGGCTGTTGTCGCTGGCGTTGATGGATGCGCGCAACCACACCTTGCACCTGCTGACCCAGCACGAAAATGCAGCCCCCCAGGCCGCTCTGTACGAGGGGACGGGCGAGGAGGCGCCAGCGCAGGAGGCGCCCATTCCGAGCGCTGCGCCGTTGTGGCTGGCCGGTTATGCGGGCTGGTTTGCCGAGTACTGGATTGGGCGCAACACCCAGCGCACACGCGGGCCGGCCTGCGTTCCGCAGCCGACCCGCCTGGCCTCGGTGCAGCCGCAGGCCGATAGCTGGTGGAACCCACGGCTGCAAAGCGACACCACGGCCTGGGATGCGAGCGCGCTGGCCGATGCTGTCAATGCTGACGATTTGCCAGACACCGTCGGCACCCGCAGCTTCTTGCTGCAAACGCTGGAGCAAACGCTGGAGTTGCTGGAAAAAACCCCGAACCAGGATGCCGCGCTGTATTTCTACCGTCTGGCCTTGTTCCATGAAGACCTGTGCGGCGAAGCCCTGGTGCAGCAGGCGCAGGCGCTGGGCGTCTCGCTGGGGCTGACACTGCCCGCGCTGGGCTGCGTTGAGGAGCCGGTGCAACTGCCGGCGATGCGCTGGAGCCTGGGCGCACCAAGCGCTGGTTTTTCCTTTGATGTCGAGCAAGGCCACTGCGCGCTGGATGTGCCGGCCTTCGAGATCGACGCCCAGCCAGTGCGTTGGGAGCAATTTATGGAGTTTGTGCTCGACGGCGGCTACAACTGCCAAGCGCTGTGGCAGCCGCGTGGCTGGGCCTGGTTGCAACACCAGCCGGGCCGCACCGCGCCGCGCTATGTGGAGTGCCACGGTATGGGCAGCGGCGCTGCGACGCAGAGGCGTTTTGGTCAAACGCTGCGGCTGGAGGGGCGGCAAGCCGCGATGCACGTCAGCTGGTGGGAGGCTGACGCCTGGTGCCGCTGGGCCGGGCGGCGGCTGCCGAGCGAGGCGGAGTGGGAAATTGCGGTTCACCAAGGCACGCGCCAGGGCTTTCGCTGGGGCGATGTGCATGAGTGGATGGCCAACCCGCTCCAGCCGTGGGAGGGTTTTCAGCGCAGTCCTTGGAGCGCCTACTCAAGCCCGTTCATGGGCACGGCGCGGGTGCTGCGCGGGGCCTCGTTCGCCACCCGTGCGCGCATGAAAACCCCACATTTTCGTGGCTTTGCGCTGCCGGCCTGGGACGAGGGCTTTGTCGGCTTTCGCTCTTGTGCGCTTTAGGGTTTGGGGTGGGCCTGCGTGTACATGCGTGTACATGCACGTACCTGCGCTGCTGGCATCTTGCCGTGCCGCACCGGGGGCTCTGGCGCTGCCCTAAAATTGCCTCCCCGAGGTCTATTGCAGCGCGCGGCGCTCGCCCTAGGTGTCCCAGGTTATCTCCATGAATGCTCCCACTGCCTTGTCCGTCTTGCTGTCTGCTGCACCTGAGTCGGCCCGTCTGCGCGAAATCCCCTACAACTACACGTCATTTTCGGACCGCGAAATTGTCCTGCGTCTGCTCGGCGCGCGCGCCTGGGAGTTGCTGAATTCACTGCGCGAAGAGCGCCGCACGGGCCGCTCGGCGCGCATGCTGTACGAGGTGCTGGGCGATATCTGGGTGGTGCAGCGCAACCCTTATTTGCAAGACGATTTGCTCGACAACCCCAAGCGGCGGCGGCAGTTGGTCGATGCCTTGCAACACCGTCTGGGCGAGGTTGAAAAGCGCCGCACGCCAGAGGCAGACGCTGCGCGCGATGCCTTGGTTGGCGAGCTGCTGCGGGCCGCACAACAGGCGGTGCGGCAGTTTGATGCCACCTTTGTGCAGACCGCTGCGCTGCGCCGCAAGGCCGCCAAACTGCTGCACAAGCTGACGGCCAAGGACAACATCAAATTTGACGGCCTAAGCCGCGTCTCGCACGTGACCGACGCCACCGATTGGCGGGTGGAGTACCCGTTTGTGGTGCTGACGCCCGACTCGGAGGCCGAGATGGCCGGCCTGGTCAAGGGCTGTATCGAGCTTGGGCTGACCATCATTCCGCGCGGCGGCGGCACCGGCTACACGGGCGGTGCGATTCCACTGAGCTGGAAGAGCGCCGTCATCAACACCGAAAAGCTGGAGGCGATGAGCGAGGTTGAGTTGCGCCAACTGCCCGGTGTGGCGCAGCCGGTGGCCACCATTTGGAGCGAGGCCGGGGTGGTGACGCAGCGCGTGGCCGATGCCGCCGAGCGCGGCGGCCATGTGTTTGCGGTCGATCCGACGTCGGCTGAGGCCTCGTGCATTGGCGGCAATATCGCCATGAATGCCGGCGGCAAAAAAGCCGTGCTCTGGGGCACGGCGCTCGACAACCTGGCCTCGTGGCGCATGGTCACGCCCGAGGCCAAGTGGCTCGAGGTGACGCGGCTGAATCACAACCTCGGCAAGATCCACGACATCGAGACGGCGAGCTTCGAGCTGCGCTACTTCGATGCCTCGGG
>JAYVXE010000041.1:0-8556 GCA_043785395.1 Burkholderiaceae bacterium
TCTACGACGCGCTTCGGCGCGTCCGAGCTGGTGTTTGGCCAGCAACTGCCGATCATCAGCGTCGGCCCCGAGGTCTTTGCCCAGCTGCGCCAGGCGCGCTGGGCAACGATTGACCCGCACGGCCAGCTTTGCATCGGCAGCCAAGATGCGCTGCAAGCTACAGCAACCGATGCAGCAACCGATGCCATTGCCGATACCGCCCAGGGCTGGCCCGCTCTGGGCGCACTGGGCGCAACAGCCGCGCCCAGCGTGGCGCTCAGCCCCGAAGACCAGGCGATGCTGGACGGTGCGCAGGGCCGGGCGCGGCAGGTTGCGATGCAAATCGTGCTGCGCATGGCCGCCTTCGAGGGTGCCAGCGGTTTGATGGATGTGGTGCAAGCGCATATTGACGGCTGCATTTACACCGGCGCGGCCAGCTTGCAATTTGCCGAGCGACTGCGCGACTGGGGTGCCAAGGTCAAGGTGGCAACCACGTTGAATGCGATCTCGGTCGATCAGCGGCGCTGGCGTGCACTGGGCGTTGACCCGGCCTTGGGCGAGCCCGCCAGTGCACTGGCGCAGGCCTATGTCGCAATGGGCGCCAGCCCCAGCTTTACCTGCGCGCCTTACCTGCTCGACAGTGCGCCCCGCGCGGGTGAGCACATCGCCTGGGCCGAGTCCAATGCTGTGGTTTACGCCAACAGTGTGCTGGCAGCACGCAGCGCCAAATACGCTGATTTTTTGGATATCTGCATCGCCCTGGTGGCGCGGGCACCGGCCAGCGGCTGCCATGTGACAGAAAACCGGCACGCCCGCGTGCAAATCATGCTGCCGCCGCAGCTTGACTGGGAGCGCCTGGACGATGCGTTTTATCCGCTGCTGGGCTATTGGGTTGGGCGGCTGGCCGGGGCCCGCATCCCCGTGGTCTGCGGGCTGGCGGCGGCACCGGTGCCGCCAAGCCTGGATGATTTGAAGGCCTTTGGCGCAGCATTTGCCACCACCAGCGCCGCGCCGATGTTCCATCTGCTGGGCATCACACCCGAGGCCACAACCCTGGACGCGGCACTGGGGCCGCGCCCGCCCGAACAGCTGCACCAGATCAGCCATGCCGATTTGGTGCAGGCCTGGGACGCACTCAATGGCGTGGCCGCATGCGACGAACCGGCCCAAACAGGCACGGCCACGGCGATTGATCTGGTGGCCTTGGGCAACCCGCATTTCTCCGCCAGCGAATGCGCCAAGCTGGCCCGCCTGTGCCAGGGCCGGCAGCGCAGTCCGGCGACCGCGTTGGTGCTGACCACCAGCCGTGCTGTCTACGCCAAGGCGGCCGGCCAGGGCGATATTGCGCGGCTCGAAGCCTTTGGCGTCAACATCTTGACCGACACCTGCTGGTGCATGCTGGGCGCGCCCATCGTCCCCCCTGGTGCGCCATTGAGCGTCATGCACGGGCCAAGCGCCCCGAACAATGAAGCCGCAGCACGCGACGAGCACACTGCTTCCAGTGCACCCGTGGATATGGCTCTGCCAGGCCACCAGGTGCGCCCCCTTGAGGGGGAAGCGCCACAGGCGCGACAGGGGTGGGTCAAGTCCACGTCCACGATGACCAACTCGGGCAAGTACGCCCACTACGGCCCTGGTTTGACCGCACGCGCCGTGCGTTTTGGCACGCTGGCGGCCTGTGTCGAAGCCGCTTGCACGGGCTTCGCCAGCTGGCAGCGCCCGGTCTGGCTCACACCTTTGGCCCCCGTCCACACAGGCCCGAACGATGCTTGATTTTGACTACACATTCCATTGGCGCGCCGCCCTCAAAGCCCTGCCCGACATGCTGGGCGGGGCGCTGGTAAGCATTGAGCTGGCCAGTTTGTCGATGCTGCTCGGCGTGCTGCTGGCGCTGGCGCTGACAGCGATGCGGCAGTTGCCCCAGCCGCTGCTGCGCGGCTTTGCCAACGCCTGGGTGTCGGTTGCGCGCAATACCCCGGCCTTGTTCCAGATTTACCTGCTGTACTTCGGCTTGGGCTCATTGGGGCTGCACGTCAGCTCTTGGTTGGCGCTGCTCGCCGGCATCAGCTTTAACAACGCTGGCTACTTGGCCGAGACTTTTCGGGGCGGCTTGAAGGCGATCCCGCCGACCCAGGTGCGGGCCGCGCGCTCGCTGGGCTTGAGCGCTTTTCAGGCCTACCGCTTAATCCTTGTGCCGCAGTTGCTGCGCACCGTGTTCTACCCGCTGACCAACCAGATGATTTGGGCGCTTTTGATGACGTCGCTGGGGATTGTGGTCGGCCTAAGCGACGACCTCACCGGCGTCACCCAGGGCTACAACGCCAAGACATTCCGCACCTTTGAGTTCTTTGCCCTGGCCGCCGCCATGTACTACGTGGTTGCCAAGATTTTCACCTTGCTGGCCCGTTTGCTGGCCTGGCGCTTATTCCGCTACTAGAAAGCTGCGCCTATGTTCTCTACCAGCTTCAGTGCCAACGATTTTTTCTTCATGCTGCAAGGCGCCTGGGTCACGCTCCAGCTCACCTTTTGGGCGATGCTGCTGGGCAGCGTGGCGGGCCTGGCCCTGGGCCTGCTGCGGGCGGTCTGGCCACGCCTGAGCGCGCCTGTGGCCTGGCTGCTCGATGTGTTTCGCAGCGTCCCGTTGCTGGTGCAGTTTGTGCTCTTCAATTCCTTCAAAAGCATCATCGGGCTCGACTGGAGCGCGTTCGCCGTGGGCTGCTTGGTGTTGGGCATTTACTGCAGCGCTTACTGCACCGAAATTGTCCGCAGCGGCCTGTTGGCGGTGCCGCCAGCGGTCAGCCGTGCGGCGCGCTCGCTCGGGCTGGGTTATTTCCAAACCCTGCGCTACGTTGTGCTGCCGCTGGCCAGCCGGGTGGCCTTTCCCGGCTGGCTCAACCTGGCGCTGTCGGTCATGAAGGACACCTCGCTGGTGCTGTGGATCGGCATCATCGAGCTGCTGCGCGCCTCGCAAACCATCATCACCCGGATCCAAGAGCCTTTGCTGGTGCTGTGCATCGCAGGACTGATTTATTACGCCATGAGCTGGAGCCTTGCCTGGCTCGGTGCCCGCATTGAAAAAAGGTGGCAAACCCATGATTGAAATCCAACAAGTCCACAAATCTTTTGGCGCCCTCAAGGTGTTGCAAGGGATTGACCTGAGCGTCTCCAAGGGCGAGGTGGTCGCCATCATTGGCGGTTCAGGCTCGGGCAAATCAACGCTGCTGACCTGCATCAACGGGCTAGAGCCGATCCAGCAAGGATCGATCCTGGTTGACGGGGTCGATGTCCACGCGGCCAGCACCAACCTGAACCAGTTGCGCCAGCGCATCGGCATTGTGTTCCAGCAATGGAATGCCTTCCCGCACCTGAGCGTGCTGGAAAACGTGATGCTGGCGCCGCGCAAAGTGCTGGGCAAAAGCCGCGCCGAGGCCGAGGCCATTGCGGTGCAGCAGCTCAGCCACGTAGGCCTGGGCGAAAAGCTCAAAGTCTTCCCCGACAAGCTGTCGGGAGGCCAGTTGCAGCGCATGGCGATTGCGCGTGCGCTGGCGATGTCGCCCGACTACATGCTGTTTGACGAAGTCACCTCGGCGCTGGACCCGCAGCTGGTGGGCGAGGTGCTCGACACCTTGCGCCTGCTCTGCGAGGAGGGGATGACGATGATTTTGGTCACCCACGAGATCCGCTTCGCCCGCGACATTGCCAACCGGGTGGCCTTTTTTCGCCAGGGCGTGATCCACGAGATTGGCCCGCCCGAGCAAGTCATAGACCAGCCACAAAAACCCGAAACCGTGGCATTTTTGCAGTCCACGCACTGAGCTGCCATGCACAAAATCCACGTTATCGACTCCCACACCGGCGGTGAGCCGACCCGCTTGGTCACCGCCGGTTTCCCCGAGCTTGGCCACGCCAGCATGGCCGAGCGCTGTGCCCGGCTGGCAGCCGAGCACGACCACTGGCGCCGCGCCTGCGTGCGTGAGCCGCGCGGCAACGATGCCATGGTGGGCGCGCTGCTGTGCCCGCCGGTCGACCCTGGGGCCGCCGCCGGGGTGATATTTTTCAACAACAGCGGCTACCTCGGCATGTGCGGCCACGGCGTCATGGGCTTGATCACCAGCCTGGCGTATCTGGGGCGCATCGCAGCAGGCGTGCACCAGATCGAGACGCCGATCGGCACCGTCAGCGCCACGCTGCACGCCGACGGCTCGGTCAGCGTGCGCAATGTTGCCTCGTACCGCCATCTGCGCCAGCACCGCGTGGAGCTGCCCGGCCATGGCCCGGTGCACGGCGATATCGCCTGGGGTGGCAACTGGTTTTTTCTGCTCGACCAGGCGCAGCACCGCCAGCGTGTTGCCAGCGACAACCTGGACGCCCTGAGCGCCTACGCGGCCTTGGTGCGCCGCGCCTTGGTGGCCCAGGGCACGACCGCTGCCGATGGATGCGAGATCGACCATATCGAGCTGTTCGGCGACGACGACACGGGCGCCGACAGCCGCAACTTTGTGCTCTGTCCCGGCCAGGCCTATGACCGCAGCCCCTGCGGCACCGGCACCAGCGCCAAGCTGGCCTGCCTGGCCGCCGACGGCCTGCTGGCGCCGGGCGAACTATGGCAGCAGGCGAGTGTGATTGGCAGCCGTTTTGAGGCCTCGTATGCACTGCATGAGGGGCACATCATTCCCACCCTGCGCGGGCGGGCCCATATTTGTGGCGAGGCAACATTGCTCATTGACCACAACGACCCCTTCGGCTGGGGCATTTCACTATGACCATGGCAAGCTCTTCAATATCTTCCTCCTCCAGCATGGCCGACGACAGCGTCCACCTCACGCTCGACCAAGTCCACACCCTGGCGCTGAATGTGCTCACCCACCACGGCCTGTCGGGTGCGCAGGCGCAGGCCATCGCCCGCACCATCGTGGCCGGTGAGCGCGATGCCTGCCATTCGCACGGCGTGTTCCGGCTGCTGATGTGCACCCGCTCGCTGCGCGCTGGCCGGGTGGTGCGCGACGCCGTGCCGCAGGTCACGCAGCGCTCGGCTGCGGTGGTGGCTGTCGATGCGCAGGGCGGGTTTTCGCAACTCGCGTTCGAGCTCGGCAGCCAGCACCTGGTTGAGAAGGCCCGCAGCACCGGCATCGCCGCGCTGGCGATCAACAACTGCCATCACTTCTCGGCGCTCTGGCCCGAGGTTGAGCACCTGACCGCGCAAGGCCTGGTGGCGCTGGCGCTCACCCCAAGCCACGCCTGGGTGGCCCCGGCGGGCGGCGCCCGGCCCGTGTTCGGCACCAACCCGATCGCCTTTGGCTGGCCGCGTGCCGACGCCAACCCCTATGTGTTTGACTTCGCCACCAGCGCGGTGGCGCGTGGCGAGATCGAGCTCTACCGCCGCAGTGGCCGGGCCTTGCCGCTGGGCTGGGGGGTTGACGCCCAGGGCGAGGCCAGCACCGACGCCCGCACCGTGCTGGAAGAAGGCGCGATGCTGACCTTTGGCGGCTACAAGGGCTCGGCCCTGTCAACCATGGTCGAGCTGCTGGCCGGCCCGCTGATTGGGGACTTGACCAGCCTGGACTCGATCGCACTCGACCCCCACGGCGGCGCACCGTTTCACGGCGAACTGATCTTGGCCTTTGAGCCGCGCCTGTTCTCCCCCGACACCGGCGAGGCCGACCAGGCCCGCGCCGAGCGGCTGTTCCAGGCCATCACCGGCCAAGGCGCACGGCTGCCGTCGGCCCGCCGCTTCAAAGCCCGCGAACACAGCCTGGCGCACGGCGTGCAAATTCCTGCTGCGCTCTACCGCGACGTGCAAGCGCTGTTGGACTGAAAAATGCATAGCACAAAGTCCTAAAGAGCACGCGACGAGCGCGCCCCCAGTGCACCCGTGGAACTGGCTCTGCCAGGCCACCGGGTGCGCCCCCTTGAGGGGGCGAGCGCCGCAGGCGCTACGGGGGTGGGCCAGTTAACACCCCATCGACAACCTTGCCAAGGCCAGTCCCATGCACTTGAAAAACCTGATCACCGTCATTGGCGCCCATGCCGAGGGCGAGGTCGGCCGCGTCATCACCGGCGGCGTGATAGCGCCGGCGGCCCGCTCGATGTTCGCCTGCCAGCAAGCCGTGCAAGCCGAGCAAGACTGGCTGCGCACGCTGCTGCTGTCGGACCCGCGCGGCAGCGTCAACGCGGCAGTCAACCTGGTGACGCCGCCAATTGCGCCTGAAGCCGACTTCGGCATGGTCGTGATCGAATCCGACTACTACCCGCCCATGTCGGGCTCGAACCTGATCTGCACCGTCACAGCCGTGCTCGAAAGCGGTATGCGCACCATGCACGAGCCGCTGACCACGCTGTGCGTGGACACGCCGGCGGGCTTGGTGCACGTGCAGGCCGAATGCAGCGCGGGCAAGTGCGTGCGCGTCAGCTTTCAAAATGTGCCCTCGTTCGTGCTGCACCAGCGCCAGCCGGTGGACGTTCCCGGCCTGGGCCGCATCCTTGTCGATGTCGCCTATGGCGGCATGCTGTACGCCATCGTCGACGCTGCGGAGCTGGGGTTTTCGCTGGCACGCAGCGAAGCCCGGGCGCTGGCCGAAATGGGCGAGCGCATCAAGCGCGCCGCCGCCGTGCAACTGCCCTCGGTCCATCCCGAGAATCCCGGCATCCACACCATCAACCAAACCCTGTTTGCCGGGCCACTGGCGCGGCTGGACGGTGTGTTGACGTCCAAAAACGCGGTGGTGGTTTCACCCGGACGCCTTGACCGCAGCCCCTGCGGCACCGGCAGCTCGGCGCGCATGGCCTTGCTGCATGCGCGTGGCGAGCTGGCACTGGGCGAAGCGTTTACGCACAGCTCCATTTTGGACACCCAATTCCACTGCCGGATTGACGCACTGGGCAAAGTCGGTGCGCTCCCCGCCGTGGTGCCGCGCATCAGTGGCCGGGCCTGGCTGACCGGGGTCTCGTACTACGGCGCCGACCCGCAAGACCCGTTCCCCGAAGGCTACCGCCTGAACGACACCTGGCTTGGGGGCTAAGCGCGTGTCGCCCTCGCCCGCGCCCGCGCCCGCACTGCGTGGCCCACACAGCCCGCCACGCCGCGCCGACGCCATCGCCGACGCCATCGTTATCGGCGCCGGCATTGTCGGCGCTGCCTGCGCCCATGCCTTGGCCGCAACGGGCCGCGACGTGCTGGTGCTGGACGCGGGCTGGCCCGCTGCCACCGCAGCGGGCATGGGCCATTTGGTCTTGATGGACGACAACCCAGCCGAGCTTGCGCTCAGCCAAGCCTCGCTCCAACGCTGGCACGACTGGGGGCCGCAGATGCCGGCCGACTGCGGTTTTCGGCGCTGCGGCACGCTCTGGCTGGCCGCCAACGAGGCCGAGATGCAGGCCGCGCACAGCAAAATGCAAGTGCTTCACAAGCACGCCGTCGCCTGCCAGATGTTGGACGCCCAGGCCCTGGCTGCCGCCGAGCCAGCGCTGCACCCTGGGCTGCACGGCGCCCTCTTGGTCGAGGACGACGGCCAGCTCTACGCGCCCAACGCCGCCCGCTGGCTGCTCGCCCACGCAGCACGCCCGGTCACCCAGGAAACCGCCCAGGTCACGGCACTGGCACCGGGCCGGGTTGGTTTGGCCGACGGCCAGTGGCGCAGCGCCCCGGTGGTGGTGCTGGCCGCCGGCCTGCCAGCGCAACAGCTCTGCCCCGAGCTGCCACTGCGTGCCAAAAAAGGCCATATCGCCATCACCGAACGCGGCTCTGGCGCGCAGCTTGGCAGCGTGCAGCACGCCCTGGTCGAACTCGGCTACACCAGCAGCGCCCACAGCAACAGCGGCAGCTCGGTGGCTTTTAACGTGCAGCAGCGGCCCACCGGGCAGTTGTTGATCGGGTCTTCGCGCCAGTTCGACAGCTGCGACCCGGCGGTCGAGCCCGCTGTGCTGGCCCGCATGCTGCGCCGCTGCCTGGACTATCTGCCGGGCTTGGCGCAGCACACCGTGCTGCGCAGTTGGACCGGTTTTCGCGCCACCACGCCCGACGGCCTGCCCATCATTGGCCCGCACCCGCAGCGCCCCGGCCTGTGGCTGGCGGTAGGCCACGAAGGGCTGGGCGTGACCTGCGCGCCCGCCACCGCCGCACTGCTGGCCGCGCAGATTTGCGGCAGCGCCTTGCCGCCAGGGCTCGACCCGGCGCCCTACCGCGCCCAACGCTTTGCAGAGCTGGCATGACTGCTGCACACACAGCACCACACACAGCGCCACCCTGGCTGAAGCGCAATCGGCCTGAACCGGCCCGGCCACCATGCCACCGCAAAAAATCAATGTTGATAGCTGCTACCGCTTGATAAACATAGATTTTATTGATAAAAAGCATTGAAACCCAAATAATTTAAGCGTTTAAAGCTATCAAAAAATATTTTGATCCAGACTCCGTCCATCAAGCACCCACACAAAGAAGCAAGCAAACGCCATACCACGCAAGACCAACTAACCCTCATGCATAGGCCAAGCGCCCGAACAATGAAACAAGGAAACAAGGAACGCAACGACGAGCACCCCCAGTGCACCCGTGGCTCTGGCTCTGCCAGGCCACCTTCG
>JAYVXE010000042.1:0-2575 GCA_043785395.1 Burkholderiaceae bacterium
TCTGGGAGAGGGTTGGGGTGAGGGCGCCCGCCCATCACCCGCCCATCACATTCCAATGGCGATGATTTGTTCCAGCGCAGCGCAGCTTTCCATCAGCACGCCGTCAGGCACCTGCCGCCAGGGGTGGGGTTTGGCGCCGCGCCGACGCCAGTCCAGTGATTTTGGCTGGTGCGCCAGCACGTAGCTGATGCCACCCTTGGCCCCCGAGAACTTGATGGCGAAGGGGTTTGTGTCGTTCGATGCAGCTGTGGTCATGGGCAGCCCGATCACCAGGCTGGTGCGTGCGTTGAAAGCCTTTGGGGACAGCACCAGCATGGGGTGCAGGTCTTTCATTTCCTGACCTACCTGTGGGCTGAAATCGATCCAGATGATGTCTTGCCGTTCAGGCACCCACGATTTGGCGAGTGCCATCAGAAAATCTCTGCGCCAACCCGGCCTGTGGCCGCAATCTCGCCCCCGTGGCTGGCAGGATCGAAGGCCTTGAGTTTTTGGGCCAGCGTCAGCTTTGGCGTGCCAAGGACGCGTAACAAGACCCCTTCACTTGCCACTTCCACCACCACCGGCGTGCCCTGGGTCAGGCCCGCTGCGCGGGCGATGGGGGCGGTCAGGCGCACGGCCAAGCCGTTGCCCCAGACCTGGATGGTTTGTTCTGCCTTGGTTGTTGTGGTCAGCGTGGTCATCGTGCACTCCTGGAATGTAGAGGTAGTTTAGACGCAGCCAGACTTTCGTGTCAACGTGTTGATACTTGTGTCGCCGCACCCTCTTGTGGACTGGCGGGCTGCGTCTGCGGATAAGCCGCGGGTCACCCGCAACAGGAACAAGTCGGTGCAGATGCGCCGTCAAAGGTGCTGGCGCAGGAACTCCAAGACGGCGGCGTTGAAGTCTTGGTGGAAGCTGGTGCGGTCGAAGCCTGCGCGGTCGGTACAGATTGCTGGCGCGGCCTTGGCGCGTTGCGGGCTGCAGGGTGCGATGAAGGCGAAGTGGCCGGCGGGCACGGTGCGGTAGTCTGGCGGCATGGGCAGGGCGGTGCGCAATGCTTGGACGTCGGCGAGTGAGACGCCGTCGCCGCCTTGCTCGGAGGCCCATAACTGCACCGGCACGGTGACGCCGCGCAGGCCGTTGACGAACAGCGCGCCGTACAGCGGGTCGGCGAGTACGGCAGCACGGATGCGTGCGTCGTGTGGCGCGCTGGTGGTCGCGGGATTTTGGCAGGCGTTGCGCCCGAACTTGGGTGCGAACGCCGCAGTGCATTGCGCTTGCATCTGGCGCAGGTCGGGCTGGCCGCCGATGGCGATCAGGCCGCCCAGGCCGCCCCTGGAAAAACCGAACAGGCCGATGCGTGTGGGGGAGATATGGACTGCGCCGGGCCAGGCGCTCAATAGGTGGTCGATCAGTCGCCGGAGGTCCGTGGGCCGGTCTTGTACGAGCGCCGACATGTCGCCCACACGCTGCATATCGAAGGCGTTGTTGCCCGGATGGTTGACGGCGGCGACCGCAAAGCCAGCGTTGGCCAGCACGGCTGCTGTGTCGTGGTGCGCACCCAGCCAGCCCCCCGAGCCATGTGAGATGACGATCAGCGGCCATGGGCCAGTCAACACAGGGCAGTCGGGCGTGCCCGGCAGGCTGGCCGGGCCGAACTGGATGGTGCCAGCGGGCGCGGCGGCGCATGGTGTCCAGACCGCGCCTTGCAGGGCTGGCCCGTGTGCGTCGGCGGGGATGTCGATTTTTTGCAGACCTGCCGCCTGTGCCGCGCAAGCGAGCAGGGCGAACAGGGCGCTGAGTGCGATTTTCATGGGCATGTTTGGGCGTCTTTGGCAGGGGGGTGGGCGGTGGTCATGGGAGGTTATGCCAGCCCTTGAGCATGGTCAAGGTTGCAGCCTTGGTGTGGGTTCTGGGGCGCATTTGTCACGTGGGCAAGCTGGAGACAGCGTCCTGGGGCGCTGCCCGTGTCAGGGCGGTTGTCGGCGCGGCGTTAAAATCGCCGCTGTCGCAAAACTGTCTTACCAAGATGCCTATTTTTGATTGCTTCCCGTTGAGGAGTTCGCATGCTGTTTTCTAAGCTACTGCCCCGAGAGGGCAATTTTTTTGAACTCTTCAACCAACACGCCGACCGCATTGTCGAGGCGGCGCAGGCATTTTCCCTGCTGGTTGCGCATTACGCCGATCCGAACCTGCGCGAAAAATACAGCCAAGCCGTGGATGAGGCCGAGCGCGCAGCCGACCACATCACGCACGAGGTCAACCGCACGCTGCACAAGACCTTCATCACACCGATTGACCGCGAGCAAATCCACTCGCTGATCAACACCATGGACGATGTCGCCGACCTGATCCAGGACTCGGCAGAGACGATGTCGCTGTACGACGTGCGCCATATGACCGAGGAGATCAGCCGCCTGACCGAGCTCAGCGTCAAGTGCTGCGAGCGCTTGAAGGAGGCTGTCTACATGCTGGCCAAGGTGGGCGAGCCCGCCACCGCAGAGGCGGCGCTGAAGACCTGCGAAGAGATTGACCGGCTGGAGTCGGACGCTGACCGTGTGTTGCGCCGGGCGATGAGCAAGCTGTTTCGCGAAGA
>JAYVXE010000043.1:0-2573 GCA_043785395.1 Burkholderiaceae bacterium
CCCCGTAGCGCCTGCGGCGCTCCCCCCTCAAGGGGGCGCACCCGGTGGCCTGGCAGAGCCAGATCCACGGGTGCACTGGGGGCGGCGCGCTCGTCTCGCAGCGCGGTGAACTTGGCCCACCCCCGTAGCACCTGCGGCGCTTCCCCCTCAAGGGGGTGCACCTGGTGGCCTGGCAGAGCCAGATCCACGGGTGCACTGGGGGCGGCGCGCTCGTCTCGTGGCGCGGTTTCAGCGCTCGGGGCGTTTGGCCCATGCATGAGAGTTAGCTGCCCAACGATAATGGTGCGCGTCCGCCTATTGCTCCGCCTATTGTTCCGCCTAGTGCGCCGTGCATTGCTCCATGCACCGGGCCGGATTGCGGCTCGACGGCGGAGCGGTTTTTTTGTTCAGGATTTGTGCAAAACCACACCCGGCGCGCCTGTGTTTCTTGGCGGACCGGCTGCTACTGTCTGCGTAAAAACGCCGAGCCAGAACCGTTGTGCGCCAGTCCTACCATCCGTTGTAACTTTTCTTTGTGACCCATCTCCCCCTCGCCCAGCCACCGTCGTTTGCCGCCTCCGAGTTCCGCGCCGCCTTGGGCATGTTCGCAACCGGCGTGACCATTGTTACCTTGCGCAGCGCCGATGGCCAGCGGATCGGCCTGACCGCCAATTCGTTCAACTCGGTCTCGCTCAATCCGCCGCTGGTGCTGTGGAGCCTGTCGCGCATGGCGGGCTCGATGGCGGCGTTCAGCGCCGGCTCGCATTACGCCATCAACATCTTGGCGGCCGACCAGCGTGCTTTGGCCGAGCGCTTTGCGTCCCGCCACAGCGACCGCTGGGAGGGCGTTGAATGCACCGACGGTGTGGCTGGCGCGCCCTTGTTGGCGGGCGCAGCGGCCAGTTTTGAGTGCTTTAACCGCAGCCGTTACAGCGAGGGCGACCACGTTATTTTTGTCGGCCAGGTCGAGCGCTGTAGCAGCCGCGCCGGTGCCTCACCGCTGCTGTTCCACGGCGGGCAGTTCTATACGGAAAAGCTGTTGTAAAAGCCGTCCAGCAGCAAGCCAGCCGCAGTTGGAAGGCTTGGCCTTAGATGCTTTGATTGCTATTAAATTAATAGCTACTAGCGCTTTACGGATAAGCGTTAGAGGCCTATTTTATTGAAAATATGCAGGCTCAGGCACAGTGCGCGCACTGTGCACAGCTTGGGGCCTACTTCAACGCGTCAGGCAGCTCGATCTTGACTTCGAGCACGTCCAAGTTGTCTTGGTGCTCCAGGTGGACTTTGATGTCATCGGGGTTGATCGAGACATATTTGCTGATCACCGCGATCAGCTCGCGCTGCAGGTCGGGCAGGTAGTCGGGGCGGCTGCCGCCACGGCCACTGCGCTCGTGCGCCAAAATGATTTGCAGACGGTCTTTGGCCACGTTGGCGGTTTTTTTCTTTTCTCCCAGCAGGAAGGACAAAAAGGACATGGCGCTTACCTCCCGCCGAACATGCGTTTGAACAGTCCGGGTTTGTGCACTTCGGTAAAGCGCATCGGCCGGTCTTCGCCCAGAAAACGCGAAACCACGTCCTTGTAGGCCTCCGAGACATCGCTGCCGGTTTGGTGCACGGCCGGCACGCCTTGGTTGGAGGCTTGCAGAACGGTTTCGGATTCGGGGATGACGCCCAGCAGTGGAACCCGCAGGATGTCGTTGATGTCTTGCAGCGACAGCATTTGGCCGTCCTCAACCCGGCTGGGGTTGTAGCGGTTGATCAGCAAGTGCTCTTTGATCGGCTCCAGGCCTTCAATGGCGCGCTTGGTCTTGGAGCTCAGCATGCCCAGGATGCGGTCGGAGTCGCGCACCGAGGAGACCTCCGGGTTGGTCACCAGCAGCGCTTCGTCGGCGAAGTGCATGGCCATCAGGGCGCCGGTTTCGATGCCAGCCGGGGAGTCGCAAATGATGTATTCAAAATCCATCGCGGCAAGATCGTTCAGGATTTTCTCGACGCCGCTCTGCGTCAAGGCGTCTTTGTCGCGGGTTTGCGAGGCCGCCAGCACAAACAGGTTGTCGCACTGCTTGTCCTTGATCAGGGCCTGGTGCAGGTTGGCTTCGCCTTGCAAGACGTTGACCAGGTCGTAGACCACGCGGCGCTCGCAGCCCATGATCAGGTCCAGATTGCGCAGGCCGACGTCAAAGTCGATAACGGCGGTTTTCAAGCCGCGCAGAGCGAGGCCAGATGCAAAGCTGGCGCTGGTGGTGGTCTTGCCGACCCCTCCCTTGCCCGAGGTCACTACAACGATTTTGGCCATGTGCAGCAGTCTTTCAGTTCAAAACAAAGGGTGGGAGCCCGCCGTGGGACATTTTTGCCAAAACGTGCCATTAAAGCGGCTCAATCAAAATTTTCTCGCCCACCAGCCGCACTTGGGCGGCTTTGCCCAGCACGTTGGCGGGCAGCGGGACTTCTGTGGTGCGGTAGATGCCAGCAATCGAGAGCAGCTCGGGCTCTAAACAGGTGCTGAAAATACGCGCCTCGGTGTTGCCCCGCGCACCGGCGATGGCCTTGCCGCGCAGCGGTGCGTAGATGTGGATGTTGCCATCGGCAATCAC
>JAYVXE010000044.1:0-8468 GCA_043785395.1 Burkholderiaceae bacterium
GGGGGCGCACCTGGTGGCCTGGCAGAGCCAGATCCACGGGTGCACTGGAAGCGGCGCGCTCGTCTCGCGGCGCGGTTTCATCGCTCGGGGTGCTTGGCCCATGCATGACAGTTAGCACGGTATGGGCAATCGTTCCGTTGAACCCGAATGCGCTGACGCCTATCCGCAGGGGACGTTCAGAAGGAGAGGGTAGCGGCAAGTTTGTGGCTTCAAAGCGGTAGGCCAGACGCCCCTTGGCAAGAGCCCCCGGTTGCTTGAGGAAGGTGGGACTGCCTGGCCAAGAGCCACTGCGCAGCGCCACCAAAACGCGCAAGATGCCCGCCATACCCGCAGCGGCTTCAAGGTGGCCGAGCTGCGTTTTGACCGAGCCAAGCAGCAAGGGGGCGTGGCGTTCAGGCGTAAATGCCTCGGTCAGCGCGCGGTACTCCAGCATGTCGCCGATACGTGTACCTGTGCCGTGGAGTTCGACCGCGTCGATGGCACTGCCATCTTCTGGCAGGCCGGCGGCCTGCCAGGCACGTCGAAGAAGCGCAGCTTGTGCAGCAGGATTCGGAACCGTTAACCCACTACCGCCACCGTCCTGCATCACGGCACTGCCCTGCACCCAGGCAAGAACCCGGTCACCGTCGCGCAAGACCGCCCGCTGTGGTTTGAGCAGCAGCATCACGGCACCTTCACCCCGCACATAGCCGTCCGCGTCTTCGCTGAAGGTGGCGCACCGGCCATGGGGGGAGAGCATGCCAGCGGCCTGGAGCGATGTCTGGACGAGCGTAGAAAGGGCCAGGTTCACGCCGCCGACAAGGGCCAACTCGCAAGTCCCGTCGCGCAGGTTCCGGCAGGCCGTATCGAGTGCCACCAGGGAGCTGGAGCAGGCGGTGTCGATCACCATGGCAGGGCCGTGCAGGTCCAAAAACCAGGCGATGCGGCCAGCGCTGGAGCTCATGCTGCGCCCAAGCGCGTACCACGCGCGTGCGCCGTCGGTGTGGCCCTGCGTCAGCGGAAGATCCCCGTACTCGTTGCCGCCTTGGCCGATGAACACGCCGACGTTTCGGCTGCGCATGTGTTGTGCCGGTATGCCAGCATCTTCCAGTGCATGCCAGGCGACCTGTAACAGCAGTCTTTGCTGGGGATCCATGGCTTGCGCCTCGGCTGCGCGCGTGCCGAAGAAGCCCGCATCGAAGGTGGCAATGTCGGACAGGTAGCCGCCGGGGGCATCGATGTACACGCCGTCAATTCGGCGCGCAGCAGGACACGCTGTGATGGCTGTGCGCCCTGCCAACAGCCAATCGCTGAAGGTGTTGAAGTCTCCGATGTCGGGCGGCAGATGCAGACCTACGCCAATGATCGCTATCGGTTCATTCGGCCTGGGCGGCATGCCCACAACCATGTGTGGAGCAGAATTTGGTAGCGCCACTGTTGGGCTACTCAGCGCGTTTGCCAAGCGTTGCAGCGTACTGTGGCGGTACAGGGTTGTGAGTCCGACGGGGCGGCCCAGGCGATTTTGTAGTTTGAGTTGCCACTGGGTTGCACGCAGTGAATCGAGTCCCAAGGTGGCGAACCCTTGGTCCGCAGGCAAGGGGCTGCGTCCCAGCACTTCGGCGAGGCTGTCGTGCAGCAGCGTGAAGAGGGACTGGCCCGGATTGCCCAGCGGAGGGCGGGGCGAAGTCGCCGCTCTGTTCGAGGTCTCCAGTCTGCGCAGCGTGCCCAATAAAAAGGCTTGTGCCATGGCGTGTCGGCGCAGTTTTCCGCTGCTGGTGCGCAGCAGCGCGCCGCGCGGGACGACCACCACTTCGGCCAGCAATAGCCCGACGTGGGCGAAGATGGTTTCGACGATGGCATCGGATGCGGCAACTTGCGTCTCACTTGGGGTGTGGCGACCCAACTCAATGATGGCCAGCACGCGGCCGTCCTCCAGTTGGACGACGCAACTGGTGCCCAGTGCCACATCGGCTACTTCTTGTTCGATCAGGTTTTCCAAGTCATTGGGCACATGGTTGGCCCCGTGAACAATGATCAGATCTTTGAGGCGGCCAATGACGAACAGCTCACCATCGTCTAAGAAACCAAGGTCTCCTGTGCGCAGAAAGTCGCTTCTGCCGTCAAGGGCGGCGGCAAAGGTTTCACGGCTGTCGTCGGGACGGCCCCAATAGCCCGCTGCCGCGCTTGGGCCACGAGCCCAAATCTCGCCGACATGGCGTTCCGGCAGCGTGTTCAGCGAGCTGGGATCGACAATACGCAACTGCCAGTCAAAGAAGTGATTGCCGCAGGACACCAAGGCCTGACCCCGGTCAGCCAGCGTCGGTTCTGCCAGACCGGCAGCGAGCGTGGCCCTGTCGTAATACCGTGTTACCCAGTCTCGCGGATTTGTGCTGGCCGATACACACAGCCCCGCTTCCGCCAAGCCAAAAGCCGGCGTGAGCGCACGCCGATCCAGTCCTGCTGCCGTGAAATGGGCGGAGAACGCTTCGAGTGTTGCCGCCCGGATCGGTTCGGCGCCGTTGAGGGCGCGGCGCAGGCAGCGTAAGTCGAGCGAGGATGGATGGGGGTGGGCCTCCACTGCACGCATATAGGCAAAGTCCGGCCCGGCGATCCAGTTGGCACGGTGGTCGCTGACGGCCTGCAGCCAATGCGCGGGTTCTGCTGCAAACCGCTGCGGCAGCATGTAAGTGCAGCAACCGCCGGTCGTCAAGGGCAGCAGGGTCGCCGCGATCAGACCCATATCGTGGTACAGCGGTAGCCAGCTGGCGAAGTGGATAGGTGCGTCGTCAGTCCGCAGCGTAGCCAGCAGGTCCAGTTGTGCAGCGAGGCTCCCATGGGTGTTGATGACGCCTTTGGGGGTTCCCGTGGAACCCGACGAGTACTGCAGGAAACAAGCATCGCCTGCTGCCGGGATGTGTGCTGCCAGGGGCGTCGTTGGTGGGGTTTCGCCATCGACCACCCACAGGCGTACTGCCAACACTTCGGTGGCAGCGATCTGCGCGGCCACGTCGCCTGTGATCAGCGCCAGAGAGGGTTGGCAATCTTGTGCCAGAGTGTTCAGACGCTCGTGCAGACGGTTGATCCGGCTGGCTGCTGGCAGGTGGGCCGGCACGGGGACCGCGCCGACCCACAGCGCGGCAAAGAACCCCAGGATGAAGTTGGGCTCCCCAGGCATGAGCAGGAGTACCCGTTCTCCTGGTTGAACGTGGGTGGCGATCTGGGTCGCCAACGAAAGAACGTTGCGCAGCAACGCTGCATAGCACCACGTCTTTGGAGTGGACGCCTTGTCCAAGTAGCGCAACGCGACACGGTCAGGATGCAGTTGTGCCATACGGGCCAGACGCAAATGCGGGGCAATGGGGTAATTCATAGGTATCCCTGGCAGGTTTCTTGTCTTTGTTCCAAATAAGAATCATTCGTTATAAGATGGAAATCCACTCCCCTGATCGAATCAGGAGTCCTCGAATAGCTATCTTTTTGAAGGAGATCGGTAATGCAAGCAATGAGAGCGTCAGATCTTTTCCCTGGTGCCGAACCGGGGGCTGGCGGGCCGTGCGCCTTGCGTGCTGTGCATGGCAGCGCAGGGGACGGCATTGAGGTTTACTTGGTTCAGCTTGTCGGTAAGGAGCCGGTGCATGTGTCCGTACACAACGACAGTGAGCGCGTGCACTTCAGCTATTGGCTCCAGGGTGGGGCCCAAGGGCACATGGATGGTCGATCTTTCCGCGTTGGCGCGGGGCATGCGGTGGTGGCCTATGCGCCGGGGCGACAGTTCGATATGGCGCTGATGCCCGGTGCGTCCAACGTGGAAATCGTGGTCCGCCCAAGCCGACTGGCCGAGTTGGATGGTGCGTGCGCCATCGTCGACGAGGTGGCACGTGGCAACTGCCTGCGCGACCGGCTTGCCAGTGCGGGAGGGCGCCAAGCGGCGTGGCGTGTGGCCCAGATGATTGCGCAAGGCCAATGCACAGGTCTCTTGCTGCAGGCGGTGGTCTATGAAAGCTTGGCGTGGCAATTGGAGGCCCCCGAGCCCGCGCGCCAGACGAGCACGCTGCCGAGGCGTGAGCGTGAGGCGCTGGAGGCCGCACGAGAACGCCTCCTGCTCGATCTGGCGGCGGCACCGTCCATTGCAAAACTGGCTCGCGATGTCGGGCTGAATACACTCAAACTGCAACGCGGTTTCCGCACGCTATTTGGTACCAGTGTCTATGGCCTGTACCAGCAATCACGCATGAATCAGGCCCGTAAGCTGTTGGACCGGCACAGCGTCACCGACACCGCGCTCACCCTGGGCTATACCAACATCAGCCATTTCAGTACAGCCTTTCGCAAAGAGTTTGGCGTCTTACCCAGCGAGTTCCGACGCCGTGTCTAGTGGCTTGGCACCGCCAGCCTACCGGTTGAGGATGCTTGGGGTCGTTGTGGATTGCGCCTGCTGGCCGGCTTCGCACACCGGCGACACCGGCGGCACAGGGGATGCCGAGGACTGGGCCTTGCTGGACTGTGGTGAACGCAGGCGCTGGAGCGCGTTCCCCCGCGAGCAGGAGCGGCGGCGCTTTCTGTGCAGCCACGCCGGTTTACGGCGGCGGTTGGGGGCGTGGCTTGGGGTGCCGCCGCAGTCGCTGCGGTTTGAGACAGCAGCGGGCGGCAAGCCCTGGCTGCCGGCTTGGCCGGACATCGATTTCAGCCTGAGCCATAGCGCAGAGTGGTCTGCTTTGGCGTTCGTTCGCTCAAGCTCGGTACGCGTGGGCAACGACATCGAAGCAGATCGACCGCTGCACGACCCCTTGGCCATAGCGCGCCACGCTTTGTGCCACGAATCACAGGCTCTGGCAGCGCTACCCCTCGCTTGCCGAACCCGTGGTGTGCTGCGGGCCTGGACCGGCAAGGAGGCTGTCCTCAAGGCTCTTGGCACTGGACTCGCAGGGCCCTTGGATTCCTTTCGATTGCAGCTGGACGCGCAGGGGCGACCTCAGGGGCTTGACTGGTATCCGGTTTGCGGGCGCTTGGACGAACCGTTTGTTGCGCCGCGCGCAGTGTCGCGCAATGCCATCCGCCGTGGATGTGCCAGGGACGGCGTCAGCGTGCGGGGGCTGCCAGAGCCCCCTGGGTTGGCGGCATGGAGCGTTGCTGTCGCGCATGTTGAGTAGAGCGTTGGCACGCGGTTCAAGCTCGGGCTCGGGCTCAGGCAGCGGGCGCCACGGCTGCGAAACCACCACCCAGCGCGCTGCGTAAGGCCGCCAGCGCATGCCGGGAAACCCATGGCGTATTGCATAAAAAATTCCGCTGCGGGCAGCTATTTAACTTTTGAGGGTGTTTTATCAAATGAGAATTATTATCATTTGATTCATTAAATGCCATGGAAGTTAGCAATGAAATGCCTGAATCGCTCAACACTCACGCTCTCCTTGATGCTGGCCAGTGCGCCGTGTGCATGGGCTCAAACCAGAGGCTCAATGGAAGAGCCTCGTGGTGCTGCCGATGCGCCCGCCAAATCGGCAACACGCCTTGCGTCAGCCAATGGCGCAGCGAAAAATAGAACGAACACGTTGCCAGCTGTGCTCGTCGCGGCCACCAAGCAAGGGGCGAGCGTCTTTGAGACACCGGGCAGTGTCAGCGTCATTGATGGTGTGGCCGTAGAAAAGCAAAACCTACGCGGGCTGGAGGATGTGGCCCAACGTGTGCCCAATGTTTATTGGACTGACTTCACAAATAGCGCACCAAGCATCACGATCCGTGGACTGGGCTTTTCTGACGACGAGTCCGACAGTACCAGCAGCAGTGTGTTGATGGACGGCGTACCCATCCATGGTCAAACCCTTGGCAACCTGTTCGATTTGGCGCAGATTGAAGTGCTGCGCGGACCGCAAAGTACGCTCTATGGTCAAAACAGCATGGGCGGTCTGGTGGCGATGCGCTCGCGTGACCCCGGTTCTGTTTTTGGGGGTAAGGCGCAGGTTGACTATGGAACAGGAAACCGTCGCCGCTTGAGTTTGGCGACGGATTTTCCGTTGTCGCGTGACGCGGCCCTGCGTATCGCGGTGGGAGGCGAAGGTGCGGATGGTTACGTGAAGAACACTGCACTGAAGCGAAGCGATACAACAGACTGGAAAAACCAGTTCGCACGCCTCAAGTTCCTGCATCGGGATGAGGCCGGTGGCGAGTTGCGTCTAGGTTTGCACCATGTCGAGCGAAAAGGGGGGAACGATTTTTTTGCCCCCATCGAACTGGCACGCCAACACCGGTCGAACGCAAGTGACGCCGGTATCCACAATACCGAGTACACACTGCTGACTGGCGAATACAACCGGCGCTTCTTGAACAGCACCAAGCTGGCCGTCGTCCTGGGTGGCAGTACGGCCAGATGGAGCTATTGGACACCAGCCTCGCTCTTCGGCATGTCTTCGGGTTTTGACGCCAAGACGCGTCAATTCAGCGCTGAGGCCCGCCTGTTCAGCGAACCGGCACCTGGCGGCGGTTTCGACTGGATGGTGGGCGCCTATGCCTCCGAACTCAGGAAGGAGACGCCCTACCTGTTCGAGCTGCCCGGCTACATGCGCAGTGCGACGCAGGCTTGCATCCATGGCGGCACGGCCGCTATTTTTGGCGAAGTGGGCTGGCGTTTCGCACCTCAATGGCGTCTCAATGGTGCACTGCGCTATGAGCGTAATCGCCGCCAAATGGATTGGCGCAGCGCGCAGCGCGGCCATTACGACAGCAATGGGGACGGGGTGCCGGACACGCCCTACAGCAGCACAGAAAAATTGCCAGAAGTCCAGGCTCCCGACAACGTTTGGTTGCCACAGCTGACGGTGGAGTACCGTCCAACCGCAAGACAATTCGCTTGGGGTCGGCTGGCGCGTGGCTACAAGGCCTCCGGTTTCAACCAGTTTGCCACCGGTCTTGTCTCTGCCGCCGCGCCCTATGCGCCTGAGTACGCAGACTATGCAGAAATCGGCTATCGACTGAGCGCCGCTGACAAGGCTTGGGAGCTGAGCGCCGTGGGTTTTTATACGAACTTGCGCGACCAGCAGGTCGTTGTAACAGGCAGCGGTGGACAGAGCCTGGTGGCGAATGCAGGCCGTTCACACAACCAAGGTGTCGAGTTGAGCGCAACGGTGCGGCCTGTTCGTGGGCTGGAGATCAGCGGTTTCGCGGGCTATGTCAAAGCTGTTTATGACGAGTACGTCAAAGGCGGCGTGGATTATGCGGGCCAGCAATTCCCCAATACGCCACGCCATAGTTTTGGTGTTGCCATGCGGTGGCAAGCCGCTCCGAATTGGGATGCGGGGCTGTCGGTACGCCAGATTGGCCGCTCCAACCTCTACCCAGCCAGTACCTTGCAGAACCCCGCTTACACGTTGGTGGACGCGGATGTCTCGTACCGTATGCGGCGTTGGACGCTGGGCCTGTATGGCAAGAACCTAGGTAACACGAGCTACTTCACCCGTGCCCTCAATACGGGCCAGGTCGTGGCAGCCCCTCCGCGGACGCTGGGTGTGCGTGCGTCCTTTGACTTCTAAGGGGGCGTGATGAACCAGGTTTTTGCAGGCAGCGTTGCCGACTCGCGGGACTTCGTCCTGCGACGCAGCGTCTACATCGCCCTTGCTTTGATGTACTTCGCCCAGGGGCTGCCGACGGGTCTTGCATTCAACGCGTTGGGCGCGCTCATCCGGCAGGCCGGGTATGGCATAGCCGAGGTTGGGCTGACCGGCATTGCGTTCCTGCCTTGGGCATTCAAATTCCTTTGGGCCGGCCCCGTTGACAATGCTTGCGTGCGTTGGGGGCAGGGGAGGGTGGTTTTGGTCACCCAGTTGCTGGCGGTCATCGCCTGTCTGGCCTTGGTGCCGTTTGCGCCAGGGACGCACCTGCACGCGGCGCTGGCAGGTATTGTGCTGCTCAACACCCTAGGCGCGACGCAGGATATTGCGACCAACGGCTATGCCGTGTCGCGCCTGCAAGGCAAGACCGCCGGGCCCGCCAATGCCATCCAGGTTGCGGCTTTCATTGTCGGCATGCTGGTTGGCGGTGGCGGGGTGCTGGTGCTCCATGAGGCCATTGGCTGGGCCGGTGCGATGGCGGCGATGGCAGCGCTACAGCTCGCACTGTATTTCCTGTTGTTGCTAGGCCGACGCTGGCGCGACTTGAACCCGGCAGCGCGGGGCCTGCCCAAAGTACGGCTTCGTGATGTACGCCAACATCCCGATTTGGGCTGGGCGCTGCTGATCGCCATCGCGTTCAAGTTTGCGGGTACGGCGGCCAGCACGCTGGCCCAGCCTTGGCTTGTGGACCAGGGGTTCAGCCTGGAGCAGATTGGTTTTTTGCAGATGTGCACACTGGTGGCCACGGCAGCAGGCGGAATGTTGATCGGTATCCCGCTTGTGCGGCGCTATGGCAACAGGCGTGCCGTGCTTATTGGTTGTGCGTTGGCTGCTGTGCTGATGGGCGTACCGTGGTGTTTGAATGCGCTCGGTACGCACGCACCATGG
>JAYVXE010000045.1:0-8416 GCA_043785395.1 Burkholderiaceae bacterium
GGCACCGATGACCACGGTGTCGACGGAGGAGGGATGGTGGGACATGGCGGGCGGAGCGGTTGAAGGGGTGAACGGAAACGGTGCTGAAAGGGGCATGAAAGGGCGTAATTTTGGCGGCACACAGCGCCCAGGGCGCAGCGCGAACTGCGACAATTTACCCTATGACCCCTACCTACCGCACCTACCGCATCGCCCCGTCCATTCTTGCTGCCGACTTTGCCCAGCTCGGCAGCGAAGTGCAGCGCGTTATCCAGGCTGGGGCTGACTGGATCCACTTTGACGTCATGGACAACCATTACGTGCCGAATCTGACGTTTGGCCCCATGGTGTGCCAAGCGCTCAAGCCGCATGCGACGCAGGCCGATGGCACGCCAGTGCCGATCGATGTGCATTTGATGGTGGAGCCGGTTGACGCGCTGGCGGCGGCCTTTGCCGACGCCGGGGCCGACAGCATCAGCTTTCACCCCGACGCATCAAACCATGTGCACCGCAGCATCCAGGCAATTTTGGCCAAGGGCTGCCAGCCCGGCCTGGTGTTCAACCCGGCCAGCGCACTGGATGTGCTGGACTGGGTGATCGACGACATTGACCTGATTTTGGTGATGAGTGTCAACCCCGGCTTTGGCGGTCAGAGCTTCATCGATTCGGCGCTGCGCAAGATTGAGGCGGTGCGCCGGCGCATCGACGCCTCCGGCAAAGACATCCGCTTGCAGGTGGACGGCGGCATCAAGGCCGACAATATCCGCCGCGCTGCCGATGCCGGGGCCGACACTTTTGTCGCTGGCAGCGCGATTTTTGGCCAACCCGATTACGCCCAGGCCGTGGCCGCCATGCGGGCCGCGCTGGCGCGCTAACTGTCATGCATGGGCCAAGCACCACCGAGCGATGAAACCGCGCCGCGAGACGAGCCCGCCGCCCCCAGTGCACCCGTGGATCTGGTTGTGGGTTTTTGTGCAAATCGTGCGCGTTGCGCGTCTGGACGTTGCTGGCAAAAATCGCTTTCCCACTTTCCCACTTTCCCACTTTCCCGCGTGTTGTCGGTCAATGCGTGGCGGTCTTGTGGTCGACGCTCACGGCTTGGGTAACAATGGGCCGCAGTCACGAACCCGCCACAGGCCGATGCGGCACCGCAGCCACTCCGGTCGGGGCGGTACCAGCGCTGCCTGGCAGAACCCGGCCCACGCTATCTCTGGGCTGCTGGGCCTGGAGGCGGGCTGGGTCGTGATGAAACGCACTGGTGCACCAACACATTTTTCGCGCCCACCCATTGAGGATTACGCCAACATGTCTTTGAATCCCGCTTTTCCTGCCGCAGCTCTTGACGCCGTCATCCTTGACCTGGACGGCACGATGGTCGATACCCTGGGCGATTTTGTCGCCGCCATCGACCTCATGCTGGCGGACATCGGCCTGCCCTTGGTGCCACCAGAGGCGATTGCGAAAATGGTGGGCAAGGGCTCGGAGCATTTGATTTATTCTGTGCTAAGCCATTCCATGGGGCTTGATAGTGTTGCAAAGTACGCTATCAAAAAAGATTCTTCAAGTGCTGCCGCACTGTATACAGCCGCCAGCCAGAGTTACCAGCGCCACTACCTCGCGGTGAATGGCCAGCAGGCGCTGGTCTACCCCGGCGTGCGGGCCGGGTTGCAGGCCTTGCGCAACCGTGGATTGGTGCTGGCCTGTGTGACAAATAAACCCACGGCTTTTGCCCTGCCTTTGCTGGCGGCCAAGGAGTTGGCCGGGTTCTTCAGCCAGGTCTTTGGCGGTGATGCGTTTGAGCGCAAAAAACCCGACCCATTGCCTCTGCTTAAAACCTGCGCCGCTTTGGGCTTTGCGCCGGAGCGCACCTTGATGGTCGGGGACTCCAGCAACGACGCCTTGGCTGCGCGTGCTGCGGGTTGCCCGGTGGCCCTGGTCAGCTATGGCTACAACCACGGCCAGCCGGTGCAGGCGGGGGATGCCGACATCGTGATCGATTCCCTGGCCGAGCTTGCCGCCTTGTTGCCAGCGCGTGTGTGCGCCGTCGGTTAAGACACGACCATGACCGCCACGGTACAGACGCTGCCCGCCGGCATCACGGTCTTTGAGCGGGGGTGGCTGTCGTCCAACAACATCTTGCTGCAAGCCGTGCCCGGCACTGGCGGCGGCCCCTGCACCCTGGTCGACAGCGGCTACGCCAGCCATAGCGCGCAGACCGTGGCGCTGCTTGAGCGCGCGCTCGGCGCGCAGCCGCTGGAGCTGCTGCTCAACACCCATTTGCACAGCGACCACTGCGGCGGCAATGCCGCGCTCCAGCAGCGTTTTGCCGGGCTGCACACGGCCATCCCGCCCGGCCCGGCCGCATCGGTGCGCGCTTGGGATGTGCACACGCTGGGCTACCAGGCCACCGGCCAGCAATGCCCGCAGTTCCGGTTTGACAGCCTGTTGCAGCCGGGGCAAGACATGGCGCTGGGTGCACACCGCTGGCAGGTGCACGCCGCGCCCGGCCATGATCCGCATGCAGTGCTGCTGTTTGAGCCGGTCGCGCGCATTTTGATTTCGGCCGATGCGCTTTGGCAGCACGGCTTTGGCGTCGTCTTTCCTGAGCTGGAGGGCGAGCAGGCGTTTGCCGATGTCGCCGCCACACTGGCGCTGATCGCCCGGCTGGCGCCGCAGACGGTCATTCCCGGCCACGGAGGCGTCTTTACCGATGTCGATGCCGCCCTCGATCGGGCCCAGCGACGGCTTGAGCGCTTTGTGCGCGAGCCGCTGCAACATACGTATTACGCGGCCAAAGTGATGCTCAAGTTCAAGCTGCTGGAGTGGCAGCGCCTGCCCTTGGCGCAACTGGTGGAATGGGCGCTGCAGACCTCGCAGTACGCCCGCCTGCACAGCCTCCACTTTGCCAGCAGCGGTAGTCTGAAAGAATGGATTGAAGCGCTGGTGGCCGACTTGGTGCGCTCTGGCGCGGCAGAGCGGGACGGGGATTGGGTGCTTAACTGCGGCTAGTTTGCGGCTAGTTTGCGGCGCAGTTTGGCTCAGGTGAGCCGGCTTATCAGGCTGGAGGTGTCCAGCCGCTGGCCACCGGCTTGCTGCACGTCGGCGTAGAACTGGTCAACCAGTGCCGTCACCGGCAGCCGGGCACCGTTGCGCTGGGCCTCGGCCAGCACCAGGCCGAGGTCTTTGCGCATCCAGTCGACGGCAAAGCCAAAGTCAAATTTTCCCTCCAGCATGCTCTTGCCCCGGTTGTCCATTTGCCAGCTTTGGGCTGCGCCTTGGCCAATCACCTCCAACACCTGCACCATGTCCAGCCCGGCCCGCTGGCCAAAAGCGAGCGCCTCGGACAGGCCTTGCAGCAGTCCGGCGATGCAGATTTGGTTGACCATCTTGGCCAGTTGGCCGGCGCCGCTGTCGCCCAGCCGCGTGCAGGCGCGGGCAAACGCCATCACCACCGGCTGCGCCAGGGCGAAGGCGGCGGGGTCGCCGCCGCACATCACGGTCAGCGCGCCGTTGCAGGCACCGAGCTGGCCGCCCGAGACCGGCGCATCGATGAAGCGCAGGCCGAGCGTGCGCGCGGCGCTGGCGAGTTCGCGTGCAACATTGGCCGAAACGGTGCTGTGGTCGATAAAAATAGCGCCTGGGTGCATGCCGGCAAAAGCCCCATCGGCGCCGAGCGTGACGGCGCGCAAATCGTCGTCGTTGCCGACGCAGCAGAGCACAAAGTCAGCACCGGAGGCGGCTTCGCGCGGCGTCGCTGCCGCCTGCTTGGGGGCCTGGCCAAAGTCGGCGCACCAGGCAGCGGCCTTGCTGGCGGTGCGGTTGTAGACCCGCACCTGGTGTCCGGCCTGCAACAGGTGCCCGGCCATCGGGTAGCCCATCACGCCCAGGCCAATGAAGGCCAGTTTGCGTGCGGGGGTTGCGGCGTAAGTTTTGGTAGGCAGGCTGGACATAGGCTCTTTCGGTCAAAGTAGAGGGGGACGGGGTCAACGTGGCTTGGCAGACTCGCCAGCAAGCGACATTCTAAAAACGCAAGCGTCCGAGTCCGGGAGTTTTTGCTACAGCTTGCAACAGGTATCATCGCCCCCCATGCTTGAGCAACGTATCCAACAGCACTTCATTGAAAGTGCGGATTTGAAATACCAATCCGCCGAACCCTTAAGCAAGCCGATTGCCGCTGCGGTGCAGGCCGTGTTGGCCTGCGTCACCAGCGGGGCCAAGGTGCTGGCCTGCGGCAGCGCCAGCTCGGGCGGCGCCGCGCAGCATTTTGCCGCGCAGTTTGTGGGCCGCTTTGAGCGTGACCGCCCCGAACTGGCGGCGCTGGCCCTGAGTGCCGACAGCTCCTTGCTGATGGCGATCACCCAGAACTACGACCACAGCCAGATTTTTGCGCGCCAAGTGCGCTCGCTCGGACAGGCTGGCGATGTGCTACTGGTGCTGTGCGCCAGCGGCGACGCAGCCAGTGTGCTGGCGGCGGTGGCGGCCGCCCATGCGCGCGACATGACGGTGGTGGCACTCAGCGGACGCGGCGGCGGCCAGCTCACGGCGCTGCTGCGCGAGACCGATGTGCACATTTGCGTGCCGCATGAGCGCATGGCGCGGATTCAAGAAGTCCACCTTTTAACGCTGCACTGCATTTGCGACGGCGTCGACACCCAATTACTTGGCGAACAGGAAAGCACTCTATGACAACGGGCATACACAAGTGGGCACTTCGGGCCTTGGCAATAGGCGTATTAGCGGGCACCTTCAGCGCCTGCGTGCCCTTGATCGTCGGCGGCGCCATGGTCGGTGGCACGCTGGTGCTGGTGGACCGGCGCACCTCAGGGGCGCAATTGGAAGATGAGGGCATCGAGTTTCGCGCCGTCAGCCGGCTCAAGGCCGAGTTTGGCGACCGGGCCCACATCAACGTCACCAGCTACAACCGCCAGCTGCTGCTGACCGGCGAGGTACCCACCGAGGCCGACCGGCTGCTGGCCGCACACACCGTGAAGGCGGTCGAAAACGTCAGTGCCGTGGTCAACGAGCTGGCCGTGATGCCCAACAGCAGCCTGGTTCAGCGCTCCAACGACACGCTGATCACGGGCAAGGTCAAGGCCAACTTTGTCGATGCCCGAGACATCTCGCTGAGCGCCTTCAAAGTCGTCACCGAGCGGAAAACGGTCTACCTGATGGGCCGGGTGACGCAGCGCGAGGTCGACCGCATCACCGGCATCGCACGCGGCGTCGGCGGCGTTGAGCGGGTGGTGCGGGTGTTTGAGATCATCAGCGAGGACGAGCTGGCGCGCCTACAACCACCTGCGGGCGCAACAGCAACCCAACAGGGTCAGCAGGATCAACAGGGTCAACAAGTAAAATAGACAAAATAAGGATCTAGCGCATATATAGCAAGCGTTTGCAGCTATCTATTTTGATGGCTTGCGTGTAACTGCCCAGCGCGAGGCACGACAAGCGCTTGCCATGGCTGCGGGCTGTGCGTTCTTCTCCAAGCCAGAGGGTTCGCCGCCCGGTGTTCACCGTCACGCCACAAGCCCCGATCCCTGCCCACAAGGCGTTCGAGTGCAAAAGCAGTTCGCCGCCGAATGCCGAATGCCGCACGCCTCATGGCCGGTCTTGATGGGACTGGCGTCGATGCCGCGTCCTTGGTACGCTGGCAAGGCAGCGTGGTGCTGTCGATCTTCCCGCCGCCGATTCGCTACACTGCGCCGCCCCGCCCGTCCACGTCCCCAACCCGATCCACACCATGCGCATCCTGCTCGTTGAAGACAACCTCGACCTTGGGGACGCGATGCAGAGCAAGCTGCGCGCGGCCGGCCACAGCGTGCAGTGGGTGCAAGACGGCGCGGCGGCCCTGCGTTGGGGGCGGCACGAGGCCTGGGACGCGCTGGTGCTTGACATCATGTTGCCGGGTCAAGACGGATTTGCGGTGCTGCGGGCGCTGCGCAGCAGCGGTTTGGAGGCGCCGGTGCTGGTGGTGACGGCACGCGCCGAGATTGAGGACAAGGTCGACATGCTGGACCTGGGCGCCGACGACTACCTGGTCAAACCCTTCGATCTGCGCGAACTGGAGGCCCGGCTGCGTGCGCTGATGCGCCGCCCGAGCGGGCAGACCACCAGTTTGGCGGTCTACGGCAATCTGACGCTGGCGCTGGCCAGCCGCAGCGCCAGCGTTGACGGCTTGCCGCTGGAGCTGGGGCGGCGCGAATTCCGGCTGCTAGAGATTTTGACCGGCAAAATTGGCCAAACACTGGCCAAGGAGAGGCTGATGCTTCAGTTGTTCGATCCTGACGAAGGCTCTTTGAATGCGCTTGAACTGCTGGTGTCGCGTTTGCGCAAAAAACTCCATGGCACCAGCGTTGACATCGTGACGGCGCGCGGCGTCGGCTACCAGGCGCGACTGCATGGCTAGGAGCCTGTCGGACTATCGGGGGCATCGGCTGCAATGGTGCCGCAGCGGTCCATTTTTTACCGCCTTCTTGACCCATAGCGGGGCTATGGGCCTGCAAAGCCGGCAAAAACCGTCCTCGCTGGGGCTCCATTTCGCTTCGATGCGACAAGTCCGACAGGCTCCTAGGCCGGTGTCCGGTAGCTTCGCACTGGGCGTTGGCGCAGCCTGCGTGCTGGTAAACCATGCCAACCATGTTTAGCACGCCGGCCGTACCACGCGCGACTGCGTCGATCCGGCAACGGGTTTTTACCCTCGCCTGCGCGCTGCTGGCGGTGGCCTTGCTGGGCTTGTTCTTCTTCTTGCGCAGCTATGCCAACCGTGCTGCTGACGAGGCGTTTGACCGGGTTTTGGCCGCCTCGGCGCTGAGCATTGCGGGCTCGGTGCAGCTGGATGACGGCGCGCTCACGGCTGAGCTTCCCTTTGCCGCGTTGGCGATGCTGTCGGGCGGTGAGCGGGTGTTTTATGCCGTGCGCAACGCCGCCGGTGCCACCATCACCGGCTATGCCGATTTGGCCGCTGCGCTGCCGTTGGCGCAGGCCGCCGCGCCGGTGTTCAGCAACCGTATTTACCGGGGCGAGCCGCTGCGGGTGGCCAGCGTTGGACGGCTGCTGTCGCCCAGCCAACAGGCTGGCTGGGTGACGGTGCATGTGGCCGAGAGCCGGGGCGCACGCCAACTGCTGGCGGCCGAAATTTTGCAGCGCAGCAGCCTGCCGCTGCTGCTGGTGGTGCTGGCCGCGTTGGTGCTGCTGTGGCTGGGCACGCGCCATGCGTTGGCGCCGTTGGCGCTGGTCGAGCAGGCGCTGCGACAGCGTGCGCCGGACGATTTTTCGCCGCTGGCAACGCCCGTGCCGCACGAGGTCAAAAGCCTGGTTGAAGCCTTGAACGGCTTTATGCAGCGCCTGGGCGCGGTGATGCAGACGCTGCAAAACCTGGTCGCCGACGCGGCCCACCAGGTGCGCACGCCGCTGGCCTCGCTGCGCGCGCAGGCCGAAGTGGCGCTGGAAGAGCGCGACCCGCAGCGCTTGCGCCAACGGATGGAGCGCATCCATTTGAATGCCAGCCACGCCAGCCAGCTGATCCACCAGTTGTTGATGGACGCCACCATCAGCCACCGGCTGGGCGGGGGCCGGCGCGAACTGGTCGGCGTGGCCCCGCTGGTGAACGCCATGCGCAGGCGGATCGGCCCGACCCAGCGCTTGCAGATTGTGATTGCGCCTGAAGTGCGGCGGGCGCGGGTGCTGGGCGACCAGGTAGCGCTGCGCGAGATGCTGAAAAACCTGGTCGACAACGCGCTCGGCTATGCGCCGCAGGGACTGGTCGACATTCAGGCCACGCTGGCGGGCGGCGGGCGGCTGGCGCTGACGGTACTGGACCGCGGCCCCGGCATCCCGGACGCTGAAAAAGAGCGGGTGCTGCTGCGATTTCAGCGCGGCAGCGCCAACCAGGCGCAGCCTGGATCGGGCTTGGGGCTGGCGATTGTGCAGTCGGTGGCGCTCGCCCACGGTGGCACGCTAACTTTGCAAGACCGACCAGGGGGCGGCTTGATGGCACGGGTGGTATTGCCGCTGGCAACCTCCGGCGCGGCGCGGCTGGGGCCAACGCTAGCCAACTGATCAACCAGAAAGCACACAGCGGCGTCATCAGGCCGCGACCAGGCAGCGTCGGCGTGGCTACAAAAATCAAAAGACTTAACGGGTGCTCTACTTCAATAGGACTTACGCAAACCTTGTTGATAGACACTACCTGTAGCGTCTGAGCTTGTTGAAAAACGCTACCTGTGGATTTTTGCGTAAGTCGTGTTCAAGTTCGGGCTCGCCTAGCCATGGGCCGTGTGAAGCGCAAATTACCTGGCCCAGTGCGGATGACCGGACTGTCGGCACTGAGCAGAGACCTTTGAACCTAGAAACCGCAGTTGACCGCTTGTTTTCTTCTGGAGCGCCGCATGGATATTGGATTTTTCTGCTTCGATCACGTTCACCTCTTGGGTGAGAG
>JAYVXE010000046.1:0-8404 GCA_043785395.1 Burkholderiaceae bacterium
TGCGATCAGCTTTACCGGCTCGGTGGGCGTGGGGCGCGGCATTGCCGAGACCTGTGCGCAAAGCTTTAAAAAAGTGCAGCTAGAGATGGGTGGCAAGAACCCGCAAGTCATTTTGGACGATGCCGATCTGGCGCAGGCGGTGGAGCTGAGCGCGCAAAGCTGTTTTTATGCAACCGGCCAGCGCTGCACAGCATCCAGCCGTCTGATCGTGACCGAGGGCATTTACCCCCGATTCATCGCCGCGTTGAGTGAACGCATCGCCAAAATCAAGGTTGGCGATGCCTTGCTGGCCGGCACCGATGTGGGCCCGGTCGCGAGCCAAAGCCAGCTTGCGCAAAATTTAAGCTATGTCGACATCGCCCAGGCCGAAGGCGCAACGCTGGCGCTGGGAGGCACGCAGGTCGCCTGCCACAGCGGCAGCGGCAACCAGGGCTTCTTCATGGCACCGGCGCTGTTCAGCGCCTCGACGCCCAGCATGCGGATCAACCGGGAAGAAGTTTTTGGCCCGGTTGCCAGCGTGATCCGGGTGAAAGACTACGAAGCCGCCTTGGACTGCGCCAACGATACCGAGTTTGGCCTGTCGGCCGGTATCGCCACCAGCAGCCTCAAGCACGCGACCCACTTCAAGCGCCACAGCCAGGCCGGCATGGTGATGGTCAACCTGCCCACGGCTGGCGTGGACTACCACGTGCCGTTTGGTGGGCGCAAGGGCTCCAGCTACGGGCCGCGTGAGCAGGGCAAATACGCGCAAGAATTTTTCACCACCGTGAAGACTGCCTATACCTTGGCGTGAAGTGGTGCGGTATTTGGCTGTGCCGAGCCTTCGCTACACTGGCGGCCCAGTCCTGCGACCTTGAGCTGTCGCAGGCTATGTGCGCCGGGCCGCTCCCGGCGCGACAACCAACGAGGCTGAAACAGCATGTTGCAACGATTTTTTATGTCCCTGGCCTTGCTTGCCAGTTGCAGCGGCTGCGCTGTGGTGGCCGTCACTGACGCCGTGATCACCACCGGCGCGGTCGTGGTCAAAACAGGCGTCAAAGCCACGGGCGCTGTGGTGGGGGCTGTGATTCCTGATTGAATTTTTCAATTGGTATAGCTAACTATGTAGTGTATATATGCGGTACAAGGTGTTTTTGTTTAAAAAATATCTTCCGCACACTGACAGGGTTCTAGCGTCGCTACACCGCCACGCCTGACTGACTGGGTGCCACTGGGAGCTTGGGTTGGGGCTTGTCGCCGGTGCTGGTTGGGGCCTTGTCAACAACACGGCTCAGTCCACAATGGCGTGTCACCCCACCGCTCGGAGAAACACCATGCTGGTCCAAAAAATTCACCACGTTGCCTACCGCTGCAACGACGCCAAGGAAACCGTCGAATGGTATGAAAAGCACCTGGGCATGGCGTTTGTGCTGGCCATTGCAGAAGACCGCGTGCCGTCCACCCAGGCATTCGATCCGTATATGCATGTCTTTTTGGATGCAGGGCAAGGCAATGTCCTGGCCTTCTTCGAGCTGCCCACCCAGCCCCCCATGGACCGCGACCACAACACCCCCACCTGGGTGCAGCACCTGGCGCTGCAGGTGGACTCTGTCGAAACCTTGCTGGCCGCCAAGGCACGGCTGGAGGCCGCTGGCATCGATGTCCTGGGCCCGACAGACCACACAATCTTCAAGTCAATCTACTTCTTTGACCCCAACGGCCACCGCCTCGAACTTGTCGCCAATACGGGCACAGCTTTGATGCTGCAAAAACTCGATGCCGTGAAACGGGACATGCTCGATGAATGGAGCCAGACCCGGCGCGCACCCAAACATGCTGCCTGGATGCACGACGGCAGCATGGCCGCCAAACCCTGAACTCTTCACTACGCCGCATGAATTTTGCGAAAGCTTGGCCGGGCGAGCGCGGAAGATGGCGGCAAAAACCTGTGTTAACGATATTGACTTGTGCTGGCTCCTGCCGGCAAAGCAACGAGGCGCAAGCGTTTGATTGCGTGGGGCGCTGCGACAACGGGCGTTAAAACGGCACCGGGCTGCACAGCGTTAGTTCCACGCCGCTGACCGGGTGGGTGAAGGAGAGGCGGCTGGCGTGCAGTAGCAGGCGGGGGCTGCGGGCGCGGGCTTCGGCATCGGCGTACAGCGCGTCGCCCAGGATCGGGTGGCCGAGCGCCAACAGGTGTACCCGCAGTTGGTGTGAGCGCCCGGTGATGGGCTCTAGCTCCAGCCGGGTTGCCGGTGCGGGCTGGCTGATGTAGTCAAGCACACGCCAGCGCGTGCAGCTGGGTTTGCCGTGCAGCAGGTCGACCTTGCTGCGCGGGCGGTTTGGCCAGTCGGCGCTGAGTGGCAGGTCGATTTGCTGCCACGGCGCATCGGCGGCAGGCTGCCGTTCACCGTCTGGGCCTTCGAGGGGCTGACCGAGCCAGCCTGCCACCACGGCTTCGTAGCGCTTGTGCACTTGGCGGGCCGCAAAAGCGTCGCCGAGGGCGCGCTGTACCTGCGGGCTGCGCGCCATCATGATCAGGCCCGAGGTTGCCATGTCGAGCCGGTGCACCACCAGCGCGTCGGGGTACTGTGCTTGTACTTGGGCGGCGAGGCAGTCTTGTTTGTCTGCGCCACGGCCCGGCACGCTGAGCAGGCCGCAGGCTTTGTCGAGTACCAGCAGGGCGGCGTCGGCAAAGACCAGTGGCAGGGCTACAGCCATTTCTGCAATAACAGCGCCTGTCCGGCGGCAGGATCGAGCTGGTAGCTGGCAAAACCAAAGCGCGCATAGCTGCTCAGCGCCACCGTGTTGCCGCTGAGCACTTCCAGCGTGAGCTTGCAGCAGCCGCGTGCGCTGGCGTATTGCGCTGTCGCCGCCAGCAAGGCCTGGCCGACACCGCGGCCACGGTGCGCGGGGAGCACGGCCAGGTCATGGATGTTGAGCAGCGGGCGGGCCTGGAATGTTGAGTAGCCTTCAAAGCCGTTGACCAGGCCAATCGGCTCGGCCTGCGCCCAGGCTATGAAGCTGACGGCGCCTGCACGCTCGGCCAGGTCGGTACACAGGCGCGCTTTGGCGTCTTCGCTCAGCGGGGTGCCGCCGCCCATCGGGTCTTGGGCGTAGCTGTCGAGCAAGAAGAGCAGGGCGCGGGCATCGCTGGGGTCACGGTAGTCGACGCGGCGTATGTGGGCTGCGGGCACCGGGCTTGCTGGAGTGGCGGGCATGGGCGTGATCAGCTGTTGTTGGAGAACTTCTCGTAGCTCGGCGCATCCATCAGCTGCGCGCGCTCGGACAGGGTGCTGGCGTCAAGCGCAATTTTAAAAAACCAGCCCGCGCCCATGGGCTCGCTATTCGCCAGCGAGGGGTCGGCGCGCAAGGCCTCGTTGACTTCGACCACTTGGCCGCTGACGGGCATGTAGACGTCGGCAGCGGCCTTGACCGATTCGACCACGCCGGCCACCTCGCCTTGGCGCAGGGTGCTGCCCACTGCGGGCAACTCGACAAACACCACGTCGCCCAAGGCGTCTTGCGCATGCCGGGTGATGCCGACGGTTGCGATGGGCTCAGCGCTGGTGGCGAGCCATTGGTGGTCTTGGGTGTAGTAGGTGGTCATGCTGGGATGGGCTGGTGAGGGAGGAGGGTGGATTTTGGCCGGAACGTGAAGCGATGGCTGCCTGACGGTGAAGCTGTGGCAGGGAGTTGTTTCCCGCTGGGGGCCGAGGCCACAGCTTGGCGTCCTTACGTCCCTAAGTAAGCGTCTTGCACCTGGGGGTCGTTCAGCAGCTCGGGCCCGCTGCCGCTGAGCACAATGCGGCCGGTCTCGATCACGTAGGCGCGGTCGGCGATCTTGAGCGCCTGGCGCACGTTTTGCTCGACCAGGAAAATCGTCAGCCCGGCCTGGTTGATGCTGCGCAGGGTGCGAAAAATGTCTTGCACGATGATCGGCGCCAGGCCCATCGACGGCTCGTCGAGCAGCAACACGCGCGGCTTGGCCATCAGGGCGCGGCCAATCGCCAGCATTTGCTGCTCACCGCCCGAGAGGTTGCCGGCCAGGCCGCTGGCGCGCTCCTGGAGGCGCGGGAACATGGCGTAGATGCGCTCCAAATCGTGCTGGCGCTCGGCCCGGCTGTCGCGCCGGGTGTAGCCGCCGAGCTCCAGATTTTCGTGCACGGTCAGCGTATTGAGCGTGGCCCGGCCCTCGGCGACTTGCACCAGGCCTTCGGCGACGATTTGGTGCGCGGGCAGCGCACTGATGTCGCGCCCGCCCAGATGCACCTGGCCGGCGGCTTTGGGCACCAGGCCCGAGAGCGCCAGCAGCGTGGTCGATTTGCCAGCGCCGTTGGCACCCACCAGGCTGGTGATTTGGCCCTCCAATAGTTCGAGGTCAATGCCTTTGACGGCTTCGATTGGGCCGTAGGCGACCCGCAGTCCTTGGACGGTGAGCAAGGGGGTCGGGGTCATGCGGGCGCGCTTTCTTTGTGCGGGGTGGGGGCGGCGTCGTCTTCGCGCCCCAGGTAGGCCTCGATCACCTGCGGATCGCGGCGAATCTGCTCGGGGTCGCCCTGCGCGATGATGCGGCCAAAGTTGAGCACGGCAATCTGTTCGCACAAGCCCATGACAAAGCGCATGTCGTGCTCGATCATGAAGATGCTGTAGCCGCGTGCGCTGATGTTGCGGATTTCTTGCATCAGCGCGGTTTTCTCGACGCTGTTCATGCCCGCCACCGGCTCGTCGAGCAGCAGCAGCTGGGGCTCGGTTGCCAGCGCGCGCGCCAATTCGAGCTTGCGTTGCTCGCCGTAGGAGAGTTGATGGGCGCTTTCTTGCGCCTTGTGGTCGAGCTGCACCCACGACAGCAGTTCGCGCGCACGTTCGCGCGCGCGCCGCTCCTCTTGCTGAAAGCGCTTGCTGCGCAGCAGCAGGCCGAGCGCACTGTAGCCAAGCTGGGCGTGCATGCCGACCATGACGTTCTCCAGCAGCGACATTTCTTTGAAGATGCGGATGTTTTGAAACGTGCGGGCAATACCGGCCTGGGTGATCTGGTGCGGCGGCAGGCCGCTCAGGTCGCGGCCTGCAAACTGGATGCGTCCGCTGCTGGGTGCGAGCAGGCCGGTGACCAGGTTGAAGACCGTGGTCTTGCCGGCGCCGTTGGGGCCAATCAGGCCAAAAATGCCGCCTTGGGGCACATGCAGGTCGACGCCTTGCAGCACGTGGAGGCCTCCAAAATTGCGCGAGACCTGGTGCAGGCTGAGAAGAGATGGTTTCATCGTGTGCTGCGGCCAAACCCGTGCCGGAAAAAATGGCGAATGCGTGCCGGATCCCAAATCCCCTTGGGCAAGAAGAGCACGATCAGCACCAGGATGATGCCGTTGACCACCAGCCGAAAATCGCCAAAACTGCGCAGCGACTCGGGCAGGATACTCAGGATGACGCTGCCGACAAGTGGCCCGGCAAGGCTGTTGATGCCGCCCAAAATGGTCATGGTGAGGATGTCGACACCGCGGTCAAAACCATACTCGTTGGGGCCGATAAAGAATGTCAGGTGTGCATTCAAGGTGCCCGCCAGACCGGCAATCGCCGCCCCCAGCACAAAGGCCAGCAGCTTGTGGCCGGCCACCTGGATGCCCATCAGGGCGGCGGCGGTCTCGTCCTCTTTGATCGCCTCAAAGGCGCGGCCCACTTTGGAGTGGCGCAGCCGCCAGAGCAGCAGCAACACCAGCAGCACGGCCAGCAGCACATGCCACCACTGGGTGGATTGCGGGATGCCGTTCAAGCCAAGTGCACCGCCGGTCAAGGACTCGGCGTTGAGCACCACAATGCGCACCACCTCGCCAAACGCAAGGGTTGCCATCGCCAGGTAGACGCCCGACAGGCGCAGCGTGGGACGCCCGATCACGAGCGCGGCCAGGGCCGGTGCGGCCATGCCGGCGGCAATCGCCAGCGGAAACGGCAGGCCGTAGTGCAGCGTCAAAATCGATGCGGTATAGGCGCCAATGCCCATGAAAGCGGCATTCGCCATGGCCAGCATGCCGCACGAAAGCGTCAGCCAGATCGACAGCGCCAGCAAGGCATTGGTGCCCAGCGTCAGCACCAAGTTGCTGTAGATGGCCCAGAAATTGTCAAGTGCCTCCATGCTCAGACCTTGCGCTCTTGCAGGCTGCCGAACAGGCCTTTGGGGCGCACCAGCAAGACCAAAAACAGCAGGCCAAAACCAACCGCATCGCGCATGGTGGAGCCAATATAGGCGACCGACAATACCTCGGCCATGCCCAAGAACAGGCCCGCCAGCATGGCGCCACGGATGTCGCCCATGCCGCCCAAAATAATCACCGCAATGCCCTTGTGCAGCATCGGCTGGCCCATCAGCGGGAAGACGGCGTTGGAGTAAAGGCCAATCAACACGCCGGCCACGCCGCCCAGCGCCGCAGCGGTAAAGGATGTCAGGTAGAACAGGCCCTCAACATGGATGCCGAGCAAGGATGCGGCTTTGGGCGACTCGGCAATCGCGCGCAGCGCACGCCCGAGCTGGGTGCGCTTGAGCGCCAGCATCAGCACCGCCATCAGGGCAAACGACAGCAGCACAATGCCCAGCTCCAACGCCGTCAGGTGCAGACCAGCCAGGTCGAGCGACTCGCCCGACACCGCGCCGTAGGGGAAGCGAAGGCTCTCAGCGCCAAAAATCGCTTGCACGCCGTTGTTCAAAATGATCGCCACCCCAATCGTTGCAATCATCGGTATCAGGTGCGGCGCATTGCGCGCACGCAGCGGCTTGAGCACCGCAAAATCGATCAAAAGTCCGAGCAAGCCGCAAAAAACCAGCGCAAACAACAGCCCCGCCCACAGCGGCGCGGCAAAGCGCGCCATCACCTGCAGCGCGGCATAAGCGCCCACCATAAAGACCGCGCCATGCGCGAGGTTGACAACCCCCAGCACGCCAAAAATAAGCGTAAAACCCAGCGCAAAAAGCGCATACACCGAGCCCAATGAAAGGGCGTTGACAAGTTGCTGTTCAAGCACGATGAAATCCTAGTGCGGTAAAAAAATGAAGCCTGGGCCGCGCCGCGTCCCAGGCTTGTCTCTCCAAAGCATTAAAAACACATAAATAATAGCGTACACCGCTATATGCAGATAGATTTAAGCACTATAAGTACCAAAAACCCATCAAAAACAAGCGCTACCAGCTATAAAAAAACAAAAAACCAGCCCCGCCCCAACCCCAACCCGCCAAGCGCAGCGAAGGCCCTTCCAGAACACCACGGATCTGGCTCTGCCAGTCCGTAGGTGTTGCCCCCGGTAGGGGGTTGGCGCTTACGCGAAGCGAACAAGCCTGGGGGCGAGCCTATTTTTCTATGACGAACTGATCGCCCTTGGTGACGCTGACAATCGGCGTTTGCTGGGCGTCAAAGCCGGCCGGCTTGCCCGCCTTGTCGGTGGCGCGGCGGAACTCGAAGGGGCCGGTGGCGCCGGTCCACTTCACGCCTGGCAAGGCCTTTTGCAGCGCGGCCCGGTCTGTTGCCAGGTTGCCACTGGGCTTGACGCTCTTCAGCGCCTGGGCGGCGATGTACAAGGCGTCGTAGGCCTGGGCTGCAAACTGGTCCGGGGCGATCTTGTACTTGTCGTTGTAGGCTTTGATGAACTTGCTGTTCTCGGGCGTGGTGTTGCTGGACGACCAGGGACTGCCGACATACAGGTGGTCAGATTGACCTTTGGCCAGCTCAAAAATCTTGACAGAATTCATGCCGTTGCCGCCGATGACGGGAACGCTCAAGCCGAGCTGGCGCGCCTGCACCATGATCGGTGCGCCTTCGGCGATCAGCGCCGAGAGCACGAGGGCGTCCGGCTTGCTCGCCTTGATCTTGGTCAGCTGGGCTTTGAAGTCCACATCGCCCTTGGCAAAGGTCTCGGTCGTGGTGACCGGAATGTTGAGGTCGGCCAGCGCCTTTTTGAAGTTGTCGTAGCCGCTCTTGGTGAACACATCGTCATTGCCATACAACACGGCAACCTTTTTCACGCCGGCTTTTTTGACCGCCATTTTGATGGTCTCAGGCAGCACATCAGCCTCGGTCACCGAGTTGCGAAACACATGGTCGCCAATCGATGTGATGCCGTCGGCAGTGTTCGATGTGCCAAACGCGACCGTCTTGGCGGCCTGCGCAATCGGGTCTGCCGCCTGCGCCGAGTTGGACAGCGTGGGGCCAAACACCATCAGCACCTTGTCTTGAAAAATAAGTTTTTTGAAGACATTGATCGCCTCCTCCTTCTTACCCTGCTCGTCCTCGATGACCAGCAGCAGCTTGTCGCCGTTGATGCCACCGGCGGCATTGATCTCCTCGGCGGCCAGCGTAAAGCCATTGCGGATCGCTGCGCCGTACTGCGCAGCGCCACCCGACAAAGCCTCGGCGACGCCGATCTTCAGATCGGCAGCATGCGC
>JAYVXE010000047.1:0-8402 GCA_043785395.1 Burkholderiaceae bacterium
GAGCAGCAGCGGGCGGCGCGTGGGGTAGCGTTCGCTGGTGCTGCGCAAATCGACAACGCGGTCGGCGCGGAAATGGCGAAACTCCTGCCGCAGCTCGCACCACGCCACCAGCACCCGCGCACTTTGGAAGAATGCCATCGCAAACGGCCAGACCCGGCGCTGGCTGGCCTGGCCGGCGGCGTCACGGTAATCGAGCACGATTTTCTGCTCGCTGCGGATCGCCCGGCGCAGTGCGGGCAACCAGGGCTCGGGCGCGGGGCTGGGGGACAGGCTGCACGGCGGCGGCACCAGCAGGCCGCTGGTGTCCACCGCCAAGCGCAAATCAGCCGGCAAAGTGGCGCGGATGCGGCGCAGCGCCTGGGCCGCGGCCTGCGCCAGCTCGGGGTCGGCCTGCTGCGCCACCCAGCGTGCGCCCAGCACCAAGGCCTCGATCTCTTCTTCGCCAAACATCAGCGGCGGCAGCAAAAAACCGGGCCGCATCAGGTAGCCAAGCCCGGCTTCACCGTCAATCTGTGCGCCCTGCTGGCGCAGGCTGGCAATGTCGCGGTACAGGCTGCGGCGGCTGACGCTGAGCTGCACGGCCAGCCGCTCGGCGCTGATGGGGTGGCGCTGGCCGCGCAGCGCCTCCAGCAGTTGCAGCAAACGAACGGCGCGGCTCATGGTTTGGTTCTGGGCCTGGGCCGGGGCCTGGGCCGGGCCTCAGCCGTGGTCAAAGTGGTCAAAGCCGGCAAAGTTCTGCGCCAGCGGCTGGCCAGCCGCGTCCACCAGCCGCAGGCCGGGCGCGGCCTCGATCTGGCCGATGCGGGTGACCAGGGTCTGGCTCTGCGCGGCAGCCGCCTGCACGGCGGCGCGCTGCGCTGGCGGGGCGGTGAAACAAAGTTCGTAGTCATCGCCGCCGGCCAGCACGTATTCAAGTTGTTTTTTTAAGCAAAAACTGCCTCTATCGCTTATGTATAAAGCGCTAAAAGCTATTAATTTAATAGCAATCGAAGCGTCCACGCACGCGCCCACGCCACTGGCCTTCAACACATGCCCCAGGTCCCCGACCAAGCCATCGCTGATGTCGATGGCGGCGCTGGCAATGCCGCGCAGCGCCTGGCCCAAGAGCACGCGGGGCGTGGGCTGTTCCATGCGGATGCGGGCGGCGTCAAAGACGCTTTGCGGCACGCTCAAGGTGCCGCGAAACACCTCTAGCGCCAGCCGCGCGTCGCCCAGCGTACCGCTGACATAGACATCGTCGCCAACGCGCGCGCCGCTGCGCAGCAAGGCCTGGCCGCGTGGCAGCTGGCCAAAGACGGTGATGCAGATATTCAACGGCCCCTGGGTGGTGTCGCCGCCCACCAGCGCACAGCCATGGGCGTCGGCCAGTGCCAGCAAACCACGCGCAAACGGCTCCAGCCAGGCGGCATCGGCACGCGGCAGCGCCAAGGCCAACGTGAACGCCAGCGGCTGTGCGCCGCAGGCGGCAAGGTCGCTCAAATTCACCGCCAGCGCCTTGTGGCCGAGCGTGAACGGGTCAACCGTGCTCAAGAAGTGCCGGCCCTCGACCAGCATGTCACTCGACACCGCCAGTTGCATGCCCGCTGCGGGCTGCAGCAGCGCGCAGTCGTCGCCCACGCCCAGCACCACGTCGCTGTCGGGGCCGGGAGGCCGGGTGAAATAGCGTGCAATCAGGTCGAACTCGCCCATGCTGGTCTTTCCGCCTAGATTCGGCTATTGAACATGCCCGTTGGGGCGCTGGCGGTGCGGGCCGCGCCCGACAAGGCGCGCTAAAACGCAGAACGAAGAACGCAGCAGCGAGCCCACATCGGAGAGACCCGAGCCCACAAAACAGGGCTTATTTTTTGCCACATCCTGAAGTCCGACCGCCGCCCCCATTCAGGGAAAAGGGCCGAGCATAGCGCAACGCCGGCCTCCCGATAATGTCCAGTCCTGGCCCAGTACTTGTCCAGTCCTCGCCCAGCCTCGCCTGCTCTGGAGGCCGGCGCGGCGGCGCTCAGTCGGGCTCGGACGGTGGGTGCATGCCGTACACATCGGCATGCACCAGCACCCGGCGCGCCATCGAGGCCGCCAACTGGGGCACGAGCGCTGGCGGCAGGCTCAGCGCCGTGGTCTTGCCGAGCCGACCCAGGCCACCGTCGGGATGCACCGGGACGCCGCCGGAGGCGCGGGCATTGACCTCCAGGACGTGCAATTGCGGCCCCTGCAGTTTGAACTGCACATTGACCAGCCCATTGAGTTCAAACTGCGCCACCAATTGCCGGCACGCGGTTTGAATGTCGGCGCGCGCATCGATGCGTTGGCCCTCTTGCCCGGTCAGGGATTTTTTACGCGCCACCGCGCAGTGCAAGCTGCCCTGATCGGCCAATACGTCGACGCTGTACCCGTGACCGGGCACATACTGCATCAGCAGCAAGGGCTGAACCTGGCCGGCTTGGCGCAACATCTGGCGCAGCGAGGCCATATCCACCTGGTAGTCAACACCGGACTGGTAGAGCGTGTAGGCGCTGCGCTGTTCGCGGATACGGCGAAACCCAATGCCGTAGACCGAAACCGTGGGCTTAATACACAGCTCAGCGTGCCGGCAGCGCAATTCGGCATAGGCCACATCGAACGCAGCCAAACTGCGAACCAAACGAGCCTCGGGTGGCGGCGCAGCGCAGCAGTCAAGCCGGGCATAAAAAAGCGCTTTGTCCCTCAAACACCGCAAACTGTCTGGCGGGGCCGCACTCAGCACCTGGCAGCCCAAGGCGTTGAAGGCGGGCTGGGCCGCCGCGATACGTACCGCCTCTTTGCCCGGAATCAGCAAACCAATGCGCTGCGCCTGTACCTGGGCCAAACACCAGTCGACATAGGCCTGGCACGATGAAAATGTCTTGTTAAACCAGAGCTTGGTCATGTCGGGCGGGGCTCCACGAACAGCGCGATGCGAGCGGCTTGCCGGAGCGTGGCAAGCCCATGCCCCCCGGTCACGGCCCACGGCCAAGTCCGAGCGCGCCTGGCGCTGGATTTTGGCGCGCGCCGTGCCCATGCGCCCCAGCAGACGCGGCGCGGCTACACCGGGATGAGAAAACTCAGTGGCTTGCGCCACCAACGGGCCCAGATCGCCGCGTGGATATGGGCGCGCTGCACACCGCTGACGTTGTGCGCGCGCAGTGCCAGCTGGTAGGCCAGGTAAAAACTCACGACCAGGTTCAGCGCGCCAACCGCCGGAATAGCGGCCAGCGCCCACCACAGCGCCGGCATACGCAACACGTCCAGCCCATAGGCGGCGCAGGCCGCTGCGAGCTGGCCGGTCGACAGGGTGACGTGGCGCACCTCCAGCCCAAGGCCAAAGAAGGCCATGAAAGCCGGGATCAGGCCGAGCATGAAGCCGAGCGAAATGTTCGAGGCAAAGCCCGAAACATGGCTGCGCATAAAGTGCGCCCAGCGACCTGCCCGCGCCGTGCCCAGCAGCGCGGTGATGCGCGGGTTGTAGCGCATGGCCGAGTCAAGCTGGTGCAGCACGAACCAGTTTTCGGCCCAGCCCGCGATGATGCTGGAGGCAAACAGCAAGCAGCCGGTAAAGGCCGCAAACAACACTGTCGGCCCCAACAGGCTCAAGCTGTGCAAGGTGTATTCGGCCTCGCGCAGGCCGATCATGGCGTGGCCACTGAAAAGCGTAAAGCCGCCGCTCAGCAGCAACACCACAGGAAACACCACCAGCACATTGCCCAGCACCGCAGCCACCTGCGAACGCACCAGGTTGGCAACCTCGTCAACAAAGCTGCTGACAGCCTCCGGGCTGCTGATGTCTTTGAGCTTGGCTGCCATGGCCGGTGCCGTCATGGCCGGCTGCTTGGTCGCCAGCGTGCAGTGCAGCAACTGGATCAGCACAAAGCTGGCGGCATACATCGCACCAGCCCAAAAGCCGCCCCAAAAGGCCGACAAGCCCAGCGTCAAAATGCCGTATTTCAGCATCGTGGTGATGCCGGTGAGCGCACCGCCACCGGCCGCCTTGCGCAGCATGCTGCTGTACTCAGGGACGTCGCGGGTGATGTAGTGGGCACCGGTCTCGGCGCTGCGCTCGGCCACTTTGGCCGCCAACAGCGAGGAGTTGGCAGCAATCAGCGCGCGGATGCTATTGCGCTCTTGCCCCACCTGCACCAGCCGTGCCAGCAAGCGCACGGCACTGCCGCTGGGTTGTCGCGACAGCAAACACTCCAGCAATTCGCGGATACGCAGCACCCGCTCGCGCAGTTGGCGCAGGCGAAACACCAGGCCTACCGAGATCCCGTTCTCCTCCAAATGGGCGTAAACGGTGGCCACCGCTTGGCGGCAGGCCTCCAGCCGTTCGCGCAGTTGCTGGGCCGCCGCCTCCAGCGCGCCGGCCTCGCTGGGACGGCGCAGCACCTCGGCCCGCAGCGCCTCCACATCGCGGATCAAGGCATGAAAGGGCCGCGCTGCACGCGCCGCCGGGCTCATGCGCAAGCGCAGCTCGGGCGCAAAGCCGGTGGAGAGCGTTTGCCCCGCGCAGTAAGTGATGGCGTCCAGCAGCAAGTGCTGCCAAGCCGAGCTGGCATGGGTGCGCCCACTGGCGCAGGCATCGCCAGCGTCGCTGGGGCAGCTGTCGTCAATGGTGCAAGCGGGCACCTGGCCCAGCAAGCGCTCCAGCCGCTCCAGCTGAATGCTGTCAATCGCCAGCAACCACTGCGCATCCCGCGCCTGCGGCAGGGCCAGCGAAAAAAGCGCCGATGCGTCCAGCGTCTCCGGGCTTTGCGGCAACAGCTTGCGGCGCAGGCGCTCGGTCAGCTCGCTCAGGAAAGCGCTGCGTGGGGCGAAGCCAAAATCGGCCAACAAGGTGCTGACATCCAGCGTTTGCAGCAATACCCGCCACCAGGCCTGTAGCCGCGCGTGCAGCTCGGGGCGCGCCTCGACCGCGTCCAGCAACAGTTGCAAACGGCTGTTGGCCGAACTGGCTGGGTTGGCGTGGGCTGGCCCATTGCCGCGAATCCACTGGCACAGGCTGATCAGCCACAAATGGCGCTGCGCCAGACCGGCCTGCGGGTCCAGCTGCTCTAACAGCCTGCTCAAACCAGGCTCAAGCATCCTCAATGCAGCACCTGCCCCGCCGAGCTGGCTGGTGCCGACGCCACGTTGGCGTCGAGCACAAAGGTGGCAATCGGCGCATCGAAGGCCTGCGCGTCCTCGGTCATGCAGAAATAACGCCCCTCCATGCTGCCGCTGGCCGTGCGCAAACGGCAGCCGCTGGTGTACTGGAACGACTCACCCGGGCGCAGCAGCGGCTGCTGGCCAACCACGCCCAGACCTTTGACCTCTTCCAGCTGGCCATTGGCGTCCCGAATACTCCAGTGCCGCGCCATCAACTGGGCTGGCACCTGGCCGGTATTGGTGACCGTGATGGTGTAGGAAAATGTGTAAATCGCCTGCGCCGGATCCGACTGGTCGGGCAGGTACTGCGGCTCAACCGCCACGGAAAAAAGATTTTGAGACATGGCCGCAATGGTAAAGGCTGGCGGTGCGGGCTGGGAATCACCCCAAGCGGCCACGGGTTGAGGCGCCTGTTGCCGGGACGCGCTGCCCGAGGCCCCGCCGGGTGCGGGTGAAACACGTAGGACTTACGCAAACCTTGTTGATAGACACTACCTGTAGCGTCTGAGCTTGTTGAAAAACGCTACCTGTGGATTTTTGCGTAAGTCGTGACACGGTCAAGCACCACCGAGCGATGAAACCACGCCGCGAGACGTGCGCCCCCCTTCCAGTGCACCCGTGGAACTGGCTCCGCCAGGCCACTGGGTGCGCCCCCTTGAGGGGGGAGCGCCGCAGGCGCTACGGGGGTGGTCCAAGTTCACCGCTTCCAGTGCACCCGTGGAGCTGGCTTTGCCAGGCCACTGGGTGCGCCCCCTTGAGGGGGAGCGCCGCAGGCGCTACGGGGGTGGGTCACGTCATGCCTTCAAAAACTCCGACTTCGCCCCCAGCCAGCGCGCCACATGGGCCTCGGCCAGTCGGGTGTGCTGGGCCAGCATGCTGGGGGCCACCTCGCGGGCCCAGTCGAGCAGGGCTTGGTCGCACTCCAGGTCGGCAAAGCGCAGCAGCGCCGCGCCCGATTGGCGGGCGCCCATGAACTCGCCTGGCCCACGGATGTCGAGGTCGCGCCGGGCGATCTCAAAGCCGTCGCTGGTCTCGGCCATGGCTTTGAGGCGGGCGCGCGCGGTTTGGCCTAGGCGGCCAGCCTCGCCGGTGGCGTACAGAAGGATGCAGGCCGAGGCTGCTGCGCCGCGCCCGACCCGGCCGCGCAGCTGGTGCAGCTGGCTCAGGCCAAAGCGCTCGGCGTGCTCGATCACCATCAGCGAGGCGTTGGGCACGTCGACCCCAACTTCGATCACCGTGGTGCTGACCAGCAAGCCCATCAGGCCGCTGGTGAAGAGCTCCATCACCGCTTTTTTCTCGGCCTGCGTCAGCCGCGAATGCAAAAGCCCGACCAGCACGCCGGGCAGGGCTTCGCTTAAAGCGGCGTGGGTGGCGGTGGCGTTGCTGAGGTCGAGCGCCTCGCTTTCTTCGATCAGCGGGCAGACCCAATAGACTTGGCGGCCCTGCGCGACCTGCCCGGCGATGCGTGCCACCACCTCGTCGCGGCGGCTGTCGGCGACCAGCTTGGTAACGATGGGCGTGCGCCCCGGTGGCAGCTCGTCGATGGTGGAGACGTCAAGGTCGGCGTAGTAGCCCATGGCCAGGGTGCGCGGTATCGGCGTCGCGCTCATCATCAGCAGATGCGGCTCCAGCGCTTGCGCGTTCGCCGCCAAAGGGTCGGGGGCCAACTTGCTGCGCAGCGCCAGCCGCTGGGCCACGCCAAAGCGGTGCTGCTCGTCGATGATGGCCAGCGCCAGGTTTTTAAACACCACCCGCTCTTGGATGATGGCGTGGGTGCCGACCACCAGCGCCGCCTCGCCGCTGGCGATCAGCGCCAGCATGGCGCTGCGCTCTTTCTTTTTTTGCCCGCCAAACAACCAGGCCACACACAGGCCGCGTGGCGCCAGCAAGGGCTCGAGCCAGCCAATGAGTTTGCGAAAGTGCTGGTCGGCCAAGATTTCGGTGGGTGCCATCAACGCGCACTGCCAACCGGCGTCGATGCACAGCGCCGCCGCCAGCGCCGCCACCACCGTTTTGCCCGAGCCGACGTCGCCTTGCAGCAGCCGGTGCATCGGTGCGTTGCGGGCCAAGTCGGCGCCGATTTCATGGCCAACGCGCTGCTGCGCGGCGGTCAGTGCAAACGGCAGCACCGCCAGCAACTGCGCGTGCAGCGGCAGCGCGGCGCGCTCAGTGGAGCTGGCTGCGGGCAAGGGCGGCTGTAGCACCGGCGCCCGCAGGCGTGCCCGCGCCTGGCGCGCCTGCAACTGGGACAGCTGTTGCGCCAGCAATTCCTCGGCCTTGAGCCGCTGCCAGGCCGGATGGCTGCGGTCTTCCAGCGTGGCGAGCGCAACATCGGGCGTGGGCCTGTGCAAAAAGGTGAGTGACTCACGCAAGCTCCACAAGCGCTGCAAGCCTTTTTCATCTAAAAAATTAACCGGGTACGGGGCCAGGCCTGCGGGCAAGGTCTCGCCCAAGTCGGCCCGCGCCAATCCGCCCAGCACGGCACGGCGCAAATACGCTTGCGGCAACCCGGCCAGCGTTGGGTAGACCGGCGTCAGCGCAACCGCCAACTCGCCGCCGGCCAGGCGAAACGCCGGGTGCAGCATTTGCCGGCCCCAAAAGCCGCCCTTCACTTCGCCGCGCACGCGCAGCCGCGTACCGACGGCCATGGTTTTTTGCTGCGATGGGTAAAAGCTGAAAAACCGCAGTTCGCACTGGCCCGAGCCGTCGTCCACGCTCACTACCAGCTGGCGGCGTGGGTGCAGCACGATCTCGTTGGCGATAACCACAGCTTCGATCTGCACCATGCTGCCATCGCGTGCACTCTTCAGCGGCGTGATCCGGGTCTCATCCTCGTAGCGCAGCGGCAGGTGCAGCGCCAAATCGATGTCGCGCCGCAAGCCGAGCTTGTGCAGGGCTTTTTGCGGGCCACTGAGCGCTTTGGCCGCCGGCCTTGCCTGCGCTGGCGGCGGTGCAGCCAGCGCAGGAAAGGCCGGCGCCACAGGCGCAGGAAGCGGATGAAGCGGATGAAGGGAATCTGGCGAAGCAGGCATGGCTGTATTTTTACCCAGCTCGGCCAGGTGCGGCAAAAGCTTGGCCAAAGTTGGCCAAGAGCGCCCCGCCAAGCAGGCGATAATCCACCGCGTGAAGTCTGCCAGACCGCCGCTGGTGCAAGCTGGGAAACCAGGCACTGGAGGAACGTCCGGACTGCAACAGGGCAGCGTAGGAGTTAACGACTCTCCACCGTGAGGTGAGGATTAGAGCAACAGAGA
>JAYVXE010000048.1:0-8362 GCA_043785395.1 Burkholderiaceae bacterium
TCATGTCCTGGTAGCGGTTGAACATGAACATGAACTTGTCGCGCACATCTTGGTTGGCGCAACGCGCTGCCACGATCTGCTCGCCGCCGGTGATCTCGGAGGTTTCACCAAAAACCAGCGTCGTGCCAAGCGCATGCAGCTTGTCAAAGGCGTTGCCGACGGTTGGGTTGGCGCCGCAACCAGAGGTGGTGTCGGACTCGCCGCACTTGGTGGACACCCAGAGCTCGGAGATCGGGCACGCAACGCGCTGGTGCTCTGAGGCTTTTTGCACAAACTCTTTGGCCACCTTGGAGGCCTTCATGATGGTCTCGTGGTCGCCGTGGCCTTCGATGCCAAAACCCACCACCGGCTTGCCGCTGGCCTTGATGCCGTCGACCACTTTTTGGGTCCAGCTGTCTTCGATGCCAATCACCACGACGGCGGCCACATTGGGGTTGCAGCCGGCGCCGATCAGGGTCGCGAAGTGCAGGTCCAAGTCGGCCCCAAACTGCAGGCGGCCATACGGATGCGGGATCGCCATGCTGCCTTTGATATTGTGGGCAACGGCCTCGGCGGCGGCGTTGGAGAGATCGTCCAGCGGCAAGATGATGACGTGGTTGCGCACGCCAACGCGGCCATTTTCGCGGCGATAACCCAAAAACGTGCTGTCTTTATCAATGATGCTCATGAATGCTCCTTAACTGGTTGTGGACTGGCGCAAACCCGGCTGTTCGAGCACAGCGCCGTGGGCGCTTGCGTTAAGCCGTGGACGCGGCAGAGATGGACGCTGGCTTACCAGCGCTTGGTCTTGATGTTGTGGACGTGGGCGTGTTCGCCGGTGCTCACCGCCGCCACAACCTTGCCAATATCGACGCCGTACTTGATCACGGTGTCGCCCACCGCCAAGTCGCGCAAGGCAACCTTGTGGCCGAGTGGAATGTCGGCCTTGCAGGCAATGCTGATGGTGCGGTCATCGTCAAGGATCAGGGCTGTCAGTTGCTGGCCGGCCTTCACGCCTTCGGTCACCACCACCGCCACGCTGTCGCGGGGATCGTGCAATACACAGTGAATCATGCTGTCTCCTAGGGTTTAACACGAGAAAAAACGGCCCCGCCACGCATTCTGCGCAGGGCCTTGGGCTTGGAACAAAACCTGGGGTACTTCCAACATCAACTATATCATCTATATGAATTAGCTGCGGTTTTTGACCAGGGAAAATCGCATCCATCCGTCGGCAAATCGACGCGCTTGCCGCTAACTGTCATGCATGGGCCAAGCACCACCGAGCGATGAAACCGCGCAGCAAGACGAGACGCGCGCGCCGCCCCCAGTGCACCCGTGGATCTGCTCTGCCAGGCCACCAGGTGCGCCCCCTTGAGGGGCAAGCGCCGCAGGCGCGACAGGGGTGGGCCACGCTAACTGTCATGCACTGGGCAAGCACCCCAAACGATGAAACCGCCACGCGACGAGCGCGCCGCCCCCAGTGCACCCGTGGATCTGGCTCTGCCAGGCCACTGGGTGCGCCCCCTTGAGGGGGTAGCGCCGCAGGCGCTACGGGGGTGGGCCAAGTTCACCAGGCCACTGGGTGCGCCCCCTTGAGGGGGGAGCACCGTAGGTGCTACGGGGGTGGGCCAAGTTCACCGCGCCACGCGACGAGCGCACCCCTTCCCGTGCACCCGTGGATCTGGCTCTGCCAGGCCACTGGGTGCGCCCCCTTGAGGGGGGAGCGCCGCAGGCGCTACGGGGGTGGCCTAACTACGGGGGTGGGCCAAGTTACGGCAATAGCACGATCTTGGCGGCTGCACTGCGGCCTTGGCTCAAGTCTTCAAACGCGGCTGGCCCTTGGTGCAAGGGCCGCTGCTCGACCCAGGCCAAGTCGCCAAAGCTGCCACGGTGCAAGGCCGCCACCGTCGCCCGCAGGTCGGCGGTGGTGTAGGTGTAAGTGCCCATCAAGGTGATTTCGGCCAGGGTCAGTCGGCGCATGTCGATCTCGCTGGCCGCATGCTGCAAGCCCACATGCATCACGACGCCGCCTGGGCGCACGGCGCTCAGCGCCTGTTGGCGTGTCTGCGCAGCGCCCACGGCGTCGATCACATAGTCATAGCCGGAGTCGGTCGGGGCTTGCTGTGCCGGGTCGAGCACGGTGCAGCCCACATGCGCGCGCAGCGCATCGCGGCGCAAGCTGTTGGACTCGCTCACGCACAGCGCGGCCACGCCCAAATGGCGCAGCAACAGTGCCGACAGCATGCCAATTGCGCCACCACCGATCACCAGCACCCGGCATTCGTGCAAGGGCCGGGCCAGCGCTTTGAGCGACAGGTGTACGGCGTGCCAGACGGTGGCGGCGGGCTCGGTCAGTGCCGCTGCCAGCGTGTCCATGTCCGGCGGCAGCGCGACCAGCGAGGCGGCCGGCAGACTCATGTATTCGGCAAAAGCGCCAGGGCGGGTCATGCCGACCATGCTGCGGTCGCTGCACAGGTTGTTGCGGCCCTGCACGCAGTAGTCGCACACGCCGCAGGTGATCAAGGGATTGCCGGTGTAGCGGCCACCGCAGTCAAAGCCGGGGGCTGCGCTGTCGCTGATGGTGCCGACGAATTCGTGGCCCAGCACCAGGCCGGGCTTGCGCCGTGGGTCATGGCCGTGCCAGGCGTGCAGGTCGGAGCCGCAAATACCGACCGCCTCGATCTTGAGTATGACTTCGCCGGCGACCAGCGCGGGCAGTGGGCGCTGTTGAAGTTGCAGTTCGTGGGGCTGGGTGTAGACAAGGGTTTTCATAGCAGTAGGAGCGGCTGGTTGCTGGGTTGTTTGGACAGTCAAGGCGTCGCCTCGATCGCGCGGCGCAAACGCTCGACCATTTGCGCAATGTCGGAGCGGCTGCTGACAAAGGGCGGCGCCAGCACCAGGGTGTCGCCCGGTGCGCGCGTCAGCAGGCCGTGCGCAAAGGCGGCGGCTTGGGCGGCAGCGCCGCGCACGCCAACGCCGTGTGGACTGGCAGCCAGCTCAATGCCTGCGGCCAGGCCAAAGTTGCGGATGCTGACCACGTTGGGCGCGTCGGCCAGCGCGTGGACGGCGTCGGCAAAGTAAGGACTGAGCGCGCGCACCTGGCCCAGCAAGTCTTCTTGCTCGATCACGTCAAGCATCGCCGTGGCCGCTGCGCAGGCCAGCGGATGGCCGGAGCAGGTGTAGCCATGCATGAGTTCGGCCAAGTGCGGCGGCCCTTGCATGAGTGTGTCGTGGATGCTGCGGCTGACGATGACGCCGCCAAGCGGGGCCGCCCCGTTGCTGACGGTTTTGGCGAACAGCAGCATGTCGGGGACGACGCCAAAGGTTTCGGCAGCAAACAGTGCGCCCGTGCGGCCAAAGCCGGTGATGACTTCATCAAAAATCAGCAGCAAACCGTGCCGATCGCAAATGCTGCGCAAGGCTTGCAAATAACCCAGCGGTGGCAGCAAGACGCCGGTTGAGCCGGCAATCGGCTCAACGATGACGGCGGCGATATTCGACGCCCCGTGCAAGGCGATGATGCGCTGCTCCAACTCGTTGGCCATGGCCTCACCGCCGTGCTCGGGCAGGCCGCGCACAAAGGCCTGGGTGGCAGGGTCCCAGGTTGCGCGAAGATGGTCACAGCGCAGCAAACTGGTACCAAAGGCCTCTCGGTTGCTCCGCATACCGCCGACCGAAATACCGCCAAAACCAACGCCGTGAAAGCCACGTTCACGCCCAATGAACAAATTGCGCTGACCTTCGCCGCGTACCCGCCAATAGGCCAGCGCTATTTTCAAGGCTGTGTCGCAAGCCTCGGAGCCGCTGTTGACCAAGAACACATGCGCAAGCCCTGGCGGCGCCAGGGCGGCGAGGCGCTCGGACAGCGCAAAAGCGCCCGGATGTCCGACCTGGAAACTGGAGGCAAAGTCGAGCTGGTCGATTTGCTTTTTCATCGCCTCGGCAATCTTTGGGTGCCGATGGCCTGCGCCGACGCACCACAGACCCGAGGTGCCGTCCAAAATCTCCTTGCCGTTGGCGGTCTGGTAGCGCAAACCGCTGGCCGAGACCACCATCCGAGGATCCGCCTTGAACTGCCGGTTCGGCGTAAAAGGCATCCAAAAAGCATCCATTTCAGCCATCGTGTGTCCTCCACTGCAAAATCAAGTTTCCATTTTTTTCGGCAACAACTATAAATACAGTAGCTTCAAAGGCTTGTAAATAAACATTTATAGTGCCTTTTATATCTGAAACTGCCAAAAATATAGCCTCTACAGCTACTAAATTAAATAAACCCAGCCCAAACTGCGGCGAACCCATCGCTCGCACCTGCCCGCACCCGCCCGCACCCGCCCGCATGTTGGCGCCAGCCCTGCCGCCCCACGCCATCCACGCGCTCATTGCGCGCTGAAACCACCGTCGACCATCAAGGTCTGTCCGGTGATGTAGCCAGCGGCGTCGCTGGCCAAGAAGACGGTTGGGCCATCGAGGTCGCTGAGTTCGCCGTTGCGGCCAATACAGGTTTGCGCAGCGTTCTTTTGCACCGCCTGCGGGTTGTCGAACACCGCCGCCGTCAAGGCGGTGGGAAAGAAGCCGGGGCCGATGGCGTTGCAGGTAATGCCGTGCTGCGACCAGGCCTGCGCCATGGCGCGGGTGAGTTGCACCACGCCGCCCTTGGCCGCACCGTAGGGGGCGCTATGGCCAAAGGCGCGGTAGCTTTGCAGGCTGGCCAGGTTGAGGATGCGGCCCCACTGGCGCACCGCCATCGCCGGTGCCAAGGCCTGCGTCAAAAAGAACGGTGCGCCCAGGTGCAGGTTGAGCTGGGTCTGCCAGGCCTGCGCGGTGACGCTCTCAAAGCTTTGCCGCAGGTTGACGCCGGCGGCGTTCACGAGGATGTCGACCGGCGCCAGCGCCAGCGCTGCTTGGGCCAGCGCGGGCAGTGCCGCCAGATCGGCCAGGTCAGCGCTCAGTGTCTGCACCTGGATGCCTTGCTGGCGCAGCCGAGCCGCCGCCTGCGCCAGCGCATCCGGGCGGCGGGCCACCAAAATCAGCCCGGCCCCGGCGCGCCCCAAGGCCCCAGCCATTGCCTCGCCAATGCCAGCGTTGCCGCCGGTGACCAAGGCGGTGCGCCCACGCAGGCAAAACATCGACGGTGCAGCGGTCGTGGCCGTGGCAGTGGCCGTCAGGTGGCTCGACGTCATACGCGCACCGGTTCGCCCAAGGCGAAGCTCTGGCCGGGAAAATACTTGGCCAAACGGTCGTCAGCGCTGCGTGCATGGGCCTCCATCCCTTCGAGCCGCGAGATGCGGGCGGTGACCTGGGCCAGCTCGTGCGTGGCTTCGCGCGTCATGCGTTGCCAGGTCAGGGTTTTCATAAATTTGTGGACCGACAAACCGCCGGAATAACGCGCCGCACCCTTGGTCGGCAGCACATGGTTGGGGCCGCTGGCCTTGTCGCCAAAGGCCACCGTGGTCTCTTCGCCCAGGAACAGCGAGCCATAGCAGCCCAGGTTGGCCAGCCACCAGTCCAGGTCTTGGCAATGCACCTCCAGGTGTTCGGGTGCATAGCGGTCGGACACCGCCACCAGCGCTTCGCGGCTGCTGCACACGATCACTTCGCCGTAGTCGCGCCAAGCGCAGCCGGCGGCCTCGCGCGCGATGGGCGGCAGCGCCTCGATCAGTGCCGGCATCCGTGCCAAAACGTCTTCGGCCAAGCGCTGCGAGCTGGTGAAGAGCCAAGCCGGCGACTCATGGCCGTGCTCGGCTTGGCCCACCAAGTCGCTGGCGACCAGCGCGGCATCGGCGCTGTCGTCGGCAATCACGGCCACCTCGGACGGGCCAGCGAACACATCGATCCCAACCCGGCCAAACAAGGCCCGCTTGGCCTCGGCGACGAATTTATTGCCAGGCCCGACGATGACGTCGGCAGCCTTGCCCGTGAACAGCCCGTTGGCCATGCTGGCGATCGCCTGCACTCCGCCCAAGGTCATGATGGTGTCGGCCCCGGCCTGGTCAAACGCGTACATCACATAGGGATGCATCGGCCCGCCGCGAAACGGCCCCGAGCAGGCGATGATGGTTTTGACGCCGGCCGCCTTGGCTGTCGCAACCCCCATATAGGCCGAAGCGATATGCGCATAGCGCCCGGCCGGGGCGTAGCAGCCGGCCACGTTCACCGGCAACACGCGCTGGCCGGCGCTGACGCCGGGGTGCAGCTCGGTCGAGAACTCTTGCAGCGACTGCCGCTGCGCCAGCGCAAAGGCGCGCACTTGGGCAATGGCAAAGTCGATATCGCGCCGCACTTGGGGCGGCACTTCGGCGCTGGCACGGTCGATCTCGGCACGGCTCAGCACAATCTCGCCGCTCCACTGGTCGAGCTGGCGCGCATAGTTACGCACGGCGGCTTCGCCGCCAAGGTCAATCGCGCCCAGCATCTCATGCACCACCTGGCGCGCAGTCGCGGTTTCGGCGGTGGCAGTTTTACGGGCTTGTTTAAGGTAGGTTTCGTGCATAAAAATGAAAAGATGGGGTGAATGGAAATATGAAAGCGCTTACAAAAACCATAAAAAAAACCATCGACAGCCCTTGGGGCCACGCCTGCGGGGTGCCGGCGCAGCACCCGCTGAACGTGAACCACCCCTGTCGCGCCTGCGGCGCTCGCCCCCTCAAGGGGGCGCACCCGGTGGCCTGGCAGAGCCAATGGGATGGATCCACGGGTGCACTGGAAGCGGCACGTGCGTCTCGCGGCGCAGTTTCATCGCTCGGTGGTGCTTGGCCCATGCATGACAGTTAGTCGCTTTTTGTGGCAAACGCTCGCAGCACCGGGTCGGCCTGCACCCGCTGCATGAAGCTGTCGGTGATGTAGTCGGCCGAAGCCGGCAGCGTCTGGAGTGCACCGGTGCCGCGCATAAAGGCCGCAATTTGGTCAAACCATTGGTCCATGTCCGAGCTGCCACGGCTGCGGTCCATGTGGGCGAGTTGCTGCGCCAAATCAAATGTCGGGCGGCTGGAGAACTCTTTCTCCATCGATGCGTTGCTGATGCTGACCCCGCCTTGTTCGTAGAACCTGCGCATCAGCACCAGTGCAGCCGGTCGGTTGGCTTGCATCCAAGACCAGGCGCGCAGGTAAACGGCGAGAAATTTGGCAACGTTCTCAGGGTTTTGCGCGGCATATTCGCCCCGCGCAATCAAGGCCCCAGGCACCATGACGCCACCGTCGCGGCCCGAACACAGCACCTGGGAGCCGGCTTTTTCTTCCAACACATAACTGTTCGGTGCCCACAGCCCGGCCAGTTGCGCATTGCCGGACGACACCGCCGAAATAATCTCAGCCTGCCCCATGTTCTTGATGCTGACGTCGGTTTTGCGCAGCCCGTACTTCTTCAGGCAGGACTGCACGGCATAGTCACCGGTGGAGTTGGCGGTGAGCAAAATCGTTTGCCCCTTGAGTGCTGCCGGATCTTTGGCCAACTGCGCTGCCGCGCTGGCCCCCACCAACAGCGCATTGGCGGCTGACTCGTCGTTGCTCAGGCCAATCGTCTTGATGCCAAAACGGGAATGGCCAAGCACCGCAGGCACCGAGCCCGTGCCGCCTACATCCCAAGATTTGGACGCCGAAGCAGCAATCTGCGGCACGCCTGCCGGAAAAATGCTGAACACCGGCTTCAGTCCCACCTCGGCCCACCAGTTCTTCTCGGTCGCCACAAAGAACGGCAGCGCCCAATACAGCGCCGGCTGGTAGCTGACCTTGATCTCCACCAGACGCGCCGGCGCCTGTGCGGCAGCGCTCGCCGCGAACAACAGGCTGACCAGTCCCGCGCCAAGCGCACGGCGGCACAGCAGCTTGCGCCGGGCCCAGCGCGGAGGGAAAGTTTGGAGGGCTGACATAAAAATCCTTTCAAAAAAATCAAGCGTTGCGGCCGGTTTGCAGCCGACGACTTCCAAGTCCGACAGGCTCCTAGGCCCGCAGCGACTTCCAGATATGGGTGCGCAAATGCACAAAGGAGGACTGGTCCATCACGTCTTCGATGCACGGCAAAGCGTCCCATTGCTCAGCCTCACGGACCGTCTTGATGTCGATAATTTCGCGGATCGAGCCGGGCCGCCGCGACATCACCACCACCCGGTCGGCCAAGTAAACCGCCTCCTCCACGGCATGGGTGATGAACAGTACCGTGCGCGGGTGACGCCGGGCCAGTCGCACCAACTCCTCTTGCATCACCACCCGGGTTTGCGCATCCAGCGCGCCAAAAGGCTCGTCCATCAGCAAGACCTTGGGGTCGAGCACGTAGGCGCGCGCAATCGCCACCCGCTGCTGCATGCCGCCCGAGAGCTGGTGCGGGAACGCCTTTTCATAACCGTTCAAGCCCATCAACCCGATGTAGTGCGTAATGCGACGCTGG
>JAYVXE010000049.1:0-2516 GCA_043785395.1 Burkholderiaceae bacterium
CAGTCGATTGGTCTGGGGCATTGCGTTCACATCCGCGTTGGCTGCATTGATCTGGTCGTACGGCCCGGCGTTGACAATCCAAGGCAGCAACCCTTTGGCACCAGAGCGTACGCGATTGCTCGTGATCGCGGCACTCTACTTTTTGTTCACTCTTTGGTACTTGGTCATACGCGTTGCGCGCGCCAGGCAGGCCACTCGAGCCCGCCCCCATGACGCGGCGGCGGCCAAGCAGCCACAACCAGCGCCCCACCAGACTCTCAAGGACGGTTTCGCCGAGGCTGCGCAGCTGTTGCGTAAAGCACATGTCGGCTTGGTGCCGTGGTATGTGCCCAGCAGCTGGTGGCGACGTCTAGGCCCTAGACACCTCTACCAAAAGCCTTGGTACCTGCTGGTCGGCGCCCATGGTTCGGGTAAAACCACGCTGCTCGGCCAGTCAGGGTTGCATTTTCCATTTGCTGAATTGTTCGGAAAGTCCGCAAAGCGCAGTATTGGAGCGACCCAGCACTGCGACTGGTGGTTGGCGGACCAAGCCGTACTGCTGGATACCGCCGGTAGCTATACAAGCCAGGAAAACCCACAAGGACCGGACGCCCAGGAATGGAGTGCCTTCTTGCGCCTGCTGCGCAAATACCGTCCACGCCAACCCCTTGACGGCGTCTTGCTAAGCATCAGCATGGAGGATTTGCTCCATGCCACGGCGGAGGAGCGCTATGAACAAGCACGTGCCGCACACAAGCGCCTGCAAGAGTTGCAGCAGCAGTTGCGCATCCAGTTTCCCATTTATACCGTCATTACCAAGGCCGATAAACTTCCGGGCTTCCTTCCCCATTTTGAAAATTTACCGAAAACAAGTCGCGATCAAATATGGGGCTTCACCTTTGCCTATGCCGAAACACAGAACTCTGCATTCCAATTGGGCACCAATTTTGAGGAACAATTCGAATTTTTGCTAGAGCGCCTACAGCTGGGTTTGGCCGACACTTTGGTCGCACAGCCGAACTTGGAACAACGTGCCCGCGCATTTTTGCTGCCCCAAGAATTAGCAGCACTCAAAGACCGTCTCCGCGCCTATTTGGATATTGTTTTTTCATTCTCCAGCTTCGAAAGCAAAATTCTGCCGCGTGGCGTGTATTTCACCAGCGCATCGCCACACCAAGCAAATCTCCAGAACGGGGATGAACGAATGCCAACGACCATCGGCACAGCATGGCCAACGAACACCGCAGCACCCAAGGAAACCACCGAATCCTATTTCATTCCAAAAATTTTTGAAAATGTCATTTTCCAAGAAAAAGGATTGGCACAAAGTAATCGTTGGTGGGAATACCGCCATTGGATGCTGCATTGGTCGGGCTACGCCGTCTTGGGTCTGCTACTGCTTTTGGCCAGCACACTTTGGTACGCCAGTTATCGAAATAACCGCTCCTATTTACATGAAATTTCGCAAAAGCTGGAGCCACTCGATAAATATGGTCGAAAAATATCCCCATTACAACAAAAAGATCTTTTCAAACTTTTACCGTATCTTAGTGCATTGCGCCAACTGCCAGACCACCCGCAGTTTACCCAGACGAAACCTCCTACCATGTACGGCCTCGGCCTTTACCATGGCAAACCGATAGCATTGGCAAGTCAATCGCTCTACCAGCAGGCCCTGCGCTCCCTGCTACAGCCACTGGTGACAAACCAGATTCGCGATATTTTGGAAAATGACAATAGAAATGACCATGACTTCAGCCATGAAGCACTGCGTGCCTACCGCATGCTATTTGATACCAAGCACTACGACGCCGATTTTCTACAGGCATGGCTGGTATTGAATTTACAAAAAATTCATAGCCCCAATACCATATCTGACCCATGGGAAGAACTCGATCTCCACCTCCGTGCTCTTCTCGCGATGGAGCCCATGCCACCGCCCTTTGCCCACGATGCCCGACTGGAAGAAAAAACAACCCGCTATTTGCTACAAACCCCTCTTTCCCAGCGCGTCTACGATCGTCTCCAACGCCTGTTACTCAAGTCCAATGAACTCAAATCACTGAGCCTGATCGACTTGGCTGGAGCCCAGGCGGAGCTAGCCTTTAAACGTCCCAGCGGCAAATCACTGGTAGATGGTATCCCGGGACTTTTCACCCGTGCTGGTTATTGGCATGCATTTGACAAAAAACTCGCAGAAGTCACCCAAACCCTTAACCAGCAGGATGCATGGGTTCTCGGCCATTCCACCCAAGCTCTGGACCAAGACGAACTGGTCAAAACCGTACGCCAGCTCTATATGCAGGACTTCGTCGCGCACTGGGATGGGCTGCTGAACGACATTTCCTTAAGTAATATCTCCAGCCTCAACCAGCGCATTCAAACGGCCCGCCTGCTATCGGATCCCGACTCCCCACTGCGACGCCTACTGGTCAATACCGTCAGAAATGTACAGTTGACCAAGGATAAACCTGAGAATGGCACGAAAGATTCGGCAGAAAAACCTGGACGGCTGTTGGAGTCCCTGTTTTCAAAGC
>JAYVXE010000050.1:0-2516 GCA_043785395.1 Burkholderiaceae bacterium
GGTGCTACGGGGGTGGGCCAAGTTCACCGTCCGGCAGCGGCGTTGGAGAGGGCGGTCAAGCTGTCGTCGATGCGTGGCAGCTCCAGGGTTTGGAGGTCGGCGCGGGCTTGCCGCAGCAGCTTGAGTACGGCTTGGGTCGGCCCGGCGTTGGGGTCGAAATACTTGCCCAGGGTGGCACCGACGGTGTCCAGATCGCTTTGGGCCGAGGCTGTTTGCCGGGCCAGCACGCCCAGGCGGGCACTGAGCAGGTGGAGGCGGAGGTTTTCTTGCAAAAAGAAGCTTTGCTCGGGCGCCAGCAGCGCCGCCTCGGGATGGTCAATGCGGCTGACACGGACCAGTTTGCGGGCTTCATCGCGCGTGGCCTGCCAGCCGCGTTGCAGCTGTTGGCGCCACCAGGCCAGGGTGCTGGGGCTGGTGTTGGGGCGGCTGGTTGCTGCTGTTGCCGCTGCCGCTGCCGATGGGCGCGGCTGGTGGTGGACGGCGTTCAGGGGTTGCAGCCGCGTGGCCAGGCGCAGCAATTCATCCAGGCGCGCCAGCAGCGCCGGGGTGTCGGTCAGGCTGGCCGATTGAACCCGTTCAATGTCGCGGCTGAGGGCCCGTTGCAGTGGCGCCAGGCGCGGCTGGGCGGCGCGGCCAATGCGCTGGTCGGCGGTTTTGAGCGCACTCAGCAGCGGCGCGCTGCTGCCGGTGAGTTGCGCTTGTTGCTGCGCCAGTCGCAGTGAGGATTCGATGTCGACCACCAGGTTGTCGTCGCGTGAGCGGGACAGGCTTTGCATCAGCTCGTCGAGCTGGCTGCGCTGTAGTGCGACTTCGTTCAAGCGGCTTTCGTTGAGGGCCAGCCGGGCGGTGTTGCCCTGCGCCAGCTCTTGCGCGGTCCGGGCCAGCAGCCGGGCTTCGAGTGCGGCGGTGTGGCTGTCGGCGCTTTGGCGGGCCAGCTGGTGCTGGATGTTGGCCAGTTTTTGCCAGAGCACCAGGCTGCTTGCCAGCGCCACCAGGCTTAGCAGCGCCAGCAGCGCGAGGCCGTAGCGCCGTGGCGGGTGGCGCTGCACGCTGGATTTGGGCGCGGTGGTGGTGGCGGTGGCGGGCTCAAGCGACATGGCGGGGATTCTAGCGACGCAGCGGCGCACCAAGGCTGGCTGCGGCCTGCAGGGCTTGGCAGGTGGCCAGCACGTCGGTCAGCGCCGGGCGGGTTTCACAGACCCGGACAAAGCCGGCGGCGCGCACAGCTTGCGTAATGCGGGGGTGGGTGGTGATGGCGTGTGCCGCTTGCCAGTTTTGGCCGGGCAGGCATTGGCCCAGATGGCGCACGGCCAGCGCGCTGCTGAACAGCCAGGCGCTGTGCGGGTCGGCCGCCAGCGCGGCGCTGGCGCGTTGGGCCGCACTCCAGGCGGGTGCGCTGCGGCGGTAGGTGGCGACAAAGTCAACCAGGCCGCCTGCTTGCTGCAGTTGCCGGGCCAGCCAGTCACGGCCCTGGCCGTGCGCGGTGGTGGCAATGGTGGTGGCCGCGGTGGCCGCAGTGGCCGTGGCGGCAGCTGCACGCGGCGCGGTGTCGGGGTGTTGGCTGTCTTGGCCGCGCACCACCAGGCAGCGGTGGCCGGGGCTGACCTGCGCACGCACGCGCTGCCAAAGGTGTTCGGAGTCGTACTGTGCTGCCTCGGGCGGGACGCTGTCGATCTGCGTGGCTGCAATACCCGCCTCCAGCAGTGCTTGGGCGGTGCCGGGGCCGGGGCTCCAAAACCTTGTTTTGATAGCTACTAACGCTTTCTGGTATTGCGTTACAGGCATATTTTGCTTAAAAAAATGCCGCACGGCATTGCCACTGACAAACATCAGCGCGTCATAGCCGGCCAGCGTTTGCGCCAAGGTGCTGGTGCTGGGTTGGCACACCGGGTGGATTTCGATCAAGGGCAGGGCCTGTGCGTTCAGGCCCTGCGCCTGCAACTGCGAAACCCATTCCAGGGCGTCGTGTGCTGGGCGGGTGACGATGATTTGCATGGCGCTGGTTCAGTGCGCGCCCGCCGCGCGCAGCGCTGCCGCCACGTGCTGGCCGAGCGCCTGGGCCTGGGCCAGTGCCTGCGGTTCGCCCCATTGGGCCAGCCACAGTTGGGCGTTGGCACGCAGCAGGGGGCGCGGGGTTTCGGGGTCGCCCCAGGCGGCGTCGAGTTGCAGCAGTTGCCCCTTGGCCTGCGGCGTCAGGGTCGCGTGGGCCGCCAATGGCATGGAGCAACTGCCGCCCAGGGCGCGGCTGACGGCGCGTTCGGCGGCGACAGTCAGCTCGCTCAGTGGGTCGGCCAGGGGGGCGAGCGCTGCGATCAGGTCGCTGCGCTCGGCCCGTATTTCGATGCCGAGTGCGCCTTGGCCGGCGGCCGGCAGCATCTCGCTGGGCTCGAACAGCTGCCGGATGCGCTCGCCCAAGCCCAGCCGCTTCAGGCCGGCGGCGGCCAGCACAATCGCCGCGTACTGGCCCTGGTCGAGCTTGCCCAGCCGGGTGTCGAGGTTGCCGCGCAGGGGCTCGA
>JAYVXE010000051.1:0-2508 GCA_043785395.1 Burkholderiaceae bacterium
CGAGATGCCGCCGCGCGTACTGATGAACTCGGGCAGTTCGTGGTGCATCTTCACGTCGACCGGCTTCGGGTACGCCGCGGTGTGGCAGAACGATTGCATGACCAGATCGGCGCTGAACCCCAGGCAAGCCAGGTCTTTCAACTCGTCGCGGGTCATGGGGCCGGTGGTGTCTTGGGAGCCGACCGATGTCATCTTGGGCTCGCAGTAGGTGCCGGGGCGCACGCCTTGGCCGGGCGGCAGGCCGCAGGCGCGTCCCACCATTTTTTGTGCCAGGGTGAAGCCCTTCTTGGTGTCGATCGGGTTGTGCGGCAGGCGGAACACCTCGCTGGCGGGCAGGCCCAGCGCTTCGCGGGCCTTGGTGGTCAGGCCTCGGCCAATGATCAAGGGGATGCGCCCGCCGGCGCGCACCTCGTCCAGCAGCACTTCGCTCTTGAGCTTGAACTCGGCAATCAGCTTGCCGTCTTTGAGCGCCTGACCGTCGTAGGGGCGCAGCTCCACCACATCGCCCATCGCCATTTGGCTGACGTCAAGCTCGATCGGCAAGGCGCCCGAGTCTTCCATGGTGTTGTAGAAAATCGGCGCAATTTTGCTGCCCAGGCAGACGCCGCCAAAGCGCTTATTGGGCACAAACGGAATGTCTTCACCGGTGAACCAAAGCACCGAGTTGGTCGCCGATTTGCGGCTTGAGCCGGTGCCCACCACATCGCCCACATAGGCGACCAGGTGGCCTTGGGCGCGCAGGTCTTGCAGGAATTTGACGGGGCCGCGTTTGCCGTCCTCTTCCGGCACGATGCCGGGGCGTGCGTTCTTGTGCATCGCCAGCGCGTGCAGCGGAATGTCGGGCCGGCTCCAGGCGTCGGGCGCGGGCGAGAGGTCGTCGGTGTTGATCTCACCGGCCACCTTGAAGATGCTGACCGTGATGCTGCGCGGCACCTCAGGGCGGCTGGTGAACCACTCGGCGTCGGCCCAGCTTTGCAGCACAGCGCGGGCGTAGCGGTTGCCTTGCTCGGCTTTTTCTTGCACGTCGTGGAACTGGTCGAACATCAGCAGGGTTTTTTTCAGGCCTGCTGCGGCCATTTCGGCCACGCTGCTGCTGGCGTCTTCCAGCAGTGCAATCAAGGGGCTGATGTTGTAGCCGCCCAGCATGGTGGCGAGCAATTCGGTGGCCTTTTCGCGCGTCAGCAGCGGGCAGCGCTCGCTGCCGTGGGCGACCGCAGCCAGGTAGCTGGCCTTGACTTTGGCGGCGGCATCGACGCCGGCTGGTACGCGGTGCGTCAGCAGCTGGAGCAGCTGGGCGTCGGTGCCTGCGGGCGGCGCTTTCAGCAGCTCCACCAAGGCCTCGGTTTGCGGGGCCGACAACGGCAATGGCGGAATGCCGAGTGCGGCGCGCTCGGCAACGTGGGTGGCATAGGCTTGCAACATGGGGTTCTCCTGGTTCAATCGTTGGCGGTGGGGAGGCAGTGAGGGCAGGGCGCGTGCGCCGAGGGTCAGGGGCGCGGGTCGAATACGCTCGGTGGCGGGTTGCGCTTGAGCCCTTCGTTGATCGCTTGCTGCTCGGTGCCCCGGCATTCGTCGGCCAGGCGTTGGCCGAGCTTTTGGTTCATCAGCATCGATTTGTTCAAAATCTGTAGCCAAACTGTGCCGGATTTTGGATCCTCTAGCCGGATCGCGCCGGTGGTGGTGGCAACCGGCATCATCCGGTATTTAAGGTTGCGTATCTGCACATCAAAGTAGCCCGGCATGCGCGGATCCCGCGTGACGCTGACCGAGGCCCCGAGCTCGCAGGCCTGGGTGCCGGTGTAGACCCGATCGGCAATCAGCAGCTCGGCCTCGCCCAGCGCGGCCTCGCCTGCGGCGCTGGTACGGACGAGGCCGGCGCCGGTCGCCGTTGCCGCCGTGAGCGCAACCCGGCTGGTTTTGGCGGGGGTTTTTTTGGCCTTGACCTTGGTGGCCGCCTTGCTGGCAGTCTTGGGTTTGGCTTTGGTCGGCGTTGCTTTTTTCGCCGCTGCGCTGGTGCTGGCCGCCGGTGCTGCGTGCAGCCCAACCGAGGCGCTTAGGCAGAGCGCAGCAAGTACCAGGCCGGGGGTAAAACGTGGGGTCATGGGGAGCGATCCAAAAAGAGAATCAAACAATAAAAGAGGCTGCCGCGCTCAGTGCGCGGGGCTTGCAAAATAGGCCTGTGCCGCAGACGGCAGGCGGCGACCGGTTGCGTGTGCACGCTCCAGCAGCTGCCAGTAGTAACGGTAGCTGGCGCGGTCGTGCAGCACGCCGTCCCAGCTCAGGGGCGCCCATTCGACGGATGCGGCACGCACGATGATGCCGGCGGCCATCTCGACCTCTGCTTCGGAGGGCGCAAAGGCGGCCACGATAGGGCGAATTTGGTCCGGGTGGATGCTCCACATGCGGCTGTAGCCGAGCTCGTGTGCGGCCTTGTCGGCGGCCAAGGGCCAGTTCAGCCATCCGCTGGTGCTGCGGGCCAAGCTTGAGATTGCGGCGGCCTGCCATGCG
>JAYVXE010000052.1:0-8314 GCA_043785395.1 Burkholderiaceae bacterium
CATGCATGGGCCAAGCGCCACCGAGCGATGAAACCGCGCCGCGTGACGAGCGTGCAGTTTCCAGTGCAGCCGTGGATCTGGCTCTGCCAGGCCACCGGCTGCGCCCCCTTGAGGGGGCAGCGCCGCAGGCGCTACGGGGGTGGGCCAAGTTCACCACGCGGCACGGCGTCTACCAAGGCGCGGGTGTACGCGTGCTGGGGTTGTTGAAAAATTTGTTGCGGGCTGCCCTGCTCCACGATCTGTCCTTGCGCGAGCACCACCACGTCGTCGCACAGGTAGTTGACGACCGCCAAGTCGTGGCTGATCAAAAGATAGGTCATGCCGTACGCGGCCTGCAAGTCCAGCAACAGGTTCAGCACCTGGGCCTGTACCGAGACGTCGAGTGCGCTGACCGGTTCGTCGGCCACCACCAGCTGCGGGCGGGTGATGATGGCGCGCGCAATCGCAATCCGCTGGCGCTGCCCGCCCGAGAACTGGTGCGGGTAGCGCTCCAGGTCGCGGCGCTGCAGGCCGACGGCGGCCAGCACCTCGGCGGCACGCTCGCGCTGCTCGCTGGGTGTCGCCAGGCCCAGGGCGGCGAGTGGCTCGGCGACGCTTTGGGCCACGGTTTGGCGTGGATCGAGCGAGCCGTAAGGGTCTTGGAAAACCATTTGAAAATCGCGCCGGGCCCGCTGCAAAGCGGGGCCCGGCAAGCTGTGCAAGTCTTGCCCGAGCAAGCTGACGCGGCCCCGGCTGGGCTGGTCGAGCGCCATCACCAGCCGCGCCAGCGTGGACTTGCCCGAGCCCGATGCACCCACAATGCCCAGGCTGCGGCCACGCTGCATGCTGAAGCTAACGCTTTGCAGCGCGGTCAAAGTCGGCGCCGCCTGCCAAATTTTTTGGCGCGGCAAGGCGTAGTCGCGGCCCAGGTTTTCGACCTGGAGCAAGGGCGGGATGTGGCTCATGGGGCGCTCGGTGGAGATGCTGGCTTTGGCTGTGCCGCAGCAACAGCATCCAGCCGCAAGCAACGCACGCGGTGGGTGCTATCCACGCTATCCGCACCAGACGCGCGGGCCAACACGGCCGGCGGATAGCTCGCCGCACAGTGGTCAACGCGGTAAGCACAACGCCCCGCAAATGGGCAGCCGGGCGGCAGATCGGCCAGCGCCGGCACGCTGCCGTGAATCATCGGCAGGCGCGGATAGGGTCGCGGACTGTTCCACGCGGCCAAGCTGGGCCGCGCCGCCAGCAGGCCTTGGCTGTAAGGGTGGGCGCTGGCCGCGAACACGGCGGCACTGGGGCCGCTCTCCACCACGCTGCCGCCGTACATCACCAGCAGTTGCGCGACGTTGTCGGCAATCAAGCCCAGATCGTGCGAGACCAGCAGCAAGGCCATGCCGCGCTCGGCCACCAGGCTTTGGATCAGCGCCAGCATCTGCTTTTGCACGCTGGCATCCAAGGCCGTGGTCGGCTCGTCGGCCAGCAGCAGATCGGGTGCGCCGGCCAGCGCCATCGCCAAGCCAATGCGCTGGCGCTGGCCGCCCGAGAACTGGTGCGGGTACTGGTCCAGGCGCTGGCCGGCGTTGGCAATCCCAACCCGCTCCAGCAGCTCCTGCGCCTCGGCCCGCGCCGCTTTGGCACCCAGCCCGCCGTGCAGGCGCAGTGGCTCGGCCACTTGCTGGCCAATGCGCTGCACCGGGTTAAGTGCGCCCATCGGCTCTTGGAACACCATGGCGATGCGTTTGCCGCGAATCTTGCACAGCGCGGCGTCGCCCAGGCCGACCAGCTCTTGGCCGTCCAGGCGGATGCTGCCGCTGAGCCGGGCCCCTTCAGGCAGCAGACCGAGCAGCGCCAGCGCGGTCAGCGATTTGCCGCAGCCCGACTCGCCCACCAGCCCGAGCGTGGCACCGCGCTCAAGGCTGAAGCTGACGTCGCGCAGCGCCTGCACCCAGCCGTGCGCGCTCGCCAACTCGACGCCCAGGCCGCGCACCGTCAGCAGGCTGGGCTTCATGGGCGGCGCACCGCCGTGCGGCTCAAGCACGGCGTACCCCGTGCGGGTCAAGCCAGTCGCGCAGACCATCACCGAGCAGGTTCAGCCCCAGCACCGCCAGCGCAATCGCCAGGCCTGGAAACAGTGCCAGCAACGGCGCTTGGTAAAGCAGGCTTTGCGCCTCGGCCAGCATGCGGCCCCATGAGGCCTGCGGCGGCTGGCTGCCCAGGCCAAGGTAGGACAGCGCGGCCTCCGCCAGGATCGCCAGCGCAAAGCGAATGCTTGTGTGCACGATCAGCAGCGCGGCGATATTGGGCAGCACGTGCTGCCAGGTGATCGCCCAGCGGCCCTTGCCGCAGGCGCGTGCGGCCAAGCAGTAGTCACGCGCCCAGACCGCATTCGCCCCGGCGCGGGTGATACGGGCAAAGCCGGGGATGTTGTAAATACCAATCGCGAGGATGGCATTGAGCAGGCCTGCGCCGAGCAGCGCCGTGAGCATGATGGCCGACAAAATCGCTGGGAACGCCAGCATGAAGTCACTCAAGCGCATGACGGCCTCCTCCACCCAGCCGCGCCGCGCTGCGGCCAGCAAACCCAGCGCCGTGCCGATGCTGCACCCTATGCCCACGGCCACCACGCCGACCAGGATGGCGCTGCGCGCGCCCACCAACAGCCGCGAGGCAACATCACGGCCATAGACATCGGTGCCCAGCCAATGCGCAGCGCTTGGCGCTTGCAGCTTATTCGGCAAATCCATCAGATCCGGTGCCCACGGCGTCCACAGCCACGAGACGCAGGCCGCCAGCAAGAGCAAGGAGCACAGGGCCGCACCGAGCACCAGGCTGCGCTGGCGGCGCGCCTGCTGCCAACGCATCGACGTCAAAAACCCCCACCAAGGCCGAGCACCCATAGTCATAGATCACGCGCCTGCAACCGAGGGTCGATCACGGCGTACAGCAGATCGACAACAAAATTCACCACCACCACCAGCGCCGCCAACAGCAACACGCAGTTGCGCACCACCACCAGATCGCGGTTGGCAATCGACTGAAAAATCAGCCGCCCCAAACCTGGCAAATAAAACAGGTTCTCCACCACAATCGTTCCCGCCAGCAGCTCGGAGAACTGCATCCCCATCACCGTCACCACCGGCACCAGCGCATTGCGCAGCACATGGCGCCACAGCGTGGCGCGGCGCGACAAGCCCTTGGCGCGGGCACTGCGCACAAAGTCCTCGCGCATCACCTCCAGCACCGCAGAGCGCGTGATGCGCGCCAAAATCGCCGCCTGCACCAGCGCCAGCGCCAGCGCCGGCAACAGCAAAGCCTTCAAGCCCATGCCGAAGCCCTCCAGGCCCGCGCCCCAGCCGTCAAAACCGCCCGCAGAAAACCACTGCAAATGCACAGAGAACAACATGATCAACAGCATTGCCAACCAAAAACCCGGCACTGCAATGCCGATTTGCGTCAGCCCCATCACCGCCGCATCGCCCCAGCGCTTGTGCTGCGACGCCGCGTAAACCCCCGCCGTCAGCGCCAGCAAAGTCGTCAACGCCATCGCCAACAGCGCCAGCGGCAACGTCAACGCCAAGCGTTCACGCACCAGCTCGGCCACCGGCGTGCCATAGGCATAGCTCAGGCCCAGGTCGCCGCGCAGCAGACCGCCGATCCAGTGGCTGTAGCGCTGCCAGGCCGGCGCATCCAAACCCAGCTGGCGCGTCAACGCCGCCACCGCCTCTGGCGCAGCGTCCGCCCCCATCAGCATCTGGGCCGCGTTGCCAGGCAAAACATCGAGCACCACAAACACCAGCACCGAAGCGCAAAGCAGCGTGGCAAGCAGCGTGGCAAAGCGTTTGAGCAAGAAAAGACGCATGAAGGAAAGGAGCGAAAAGGGAGAAAAGTGCGCAGCAAAGTTGCGCATTATCGCGAAGCCCTGCGGCTTGCCGCCATGCACTGGGCCAAGCCCCCCGAACAATTCACCACGGCACACGAAACGTGCACAGCGGCCAGTGCCGCCGTGGCTCTGGCTCTGCCAGGCCACCGGCTGCGCCCCCTTGAGGGGGAAGCGCCACAGGCGCTTCGGGGGTGGTCTCAGTTCACCAGGCCACTGGGTGCGCCCCCTTGAGGGGGCGAGCGCCGCAGGCGCTACGGGGGTGGGCCACGTTAAGTCGCGCCGCTCAGTCCACGGCCAGCAAGCTGCCCAGCCGCCGGGGCGACAGGTATTGCTCGCGGTACTGCTCGAACGGCAGGCTTTCGGCGGCCTCAAGCGCTTTTTGGTTCACCACCGATGCCTGGCTGAGCGCGACCCAATGCGCTTGTTGGGCCTCGCTCCAGGGCAGCGCGAGCAGGGTTTGCTGCGTTTGCAGCGACTGGCTGCGCACAAAGTGCACAAAAGAATTCTCATGCTCGTCCGCCATCGCCGCCAGCACGCGGGCCGACGGCAGGCTGGCTGCGTCGTCCAGCCCGCGCTGCGCCGCCGCCAGCGCTGCGCTGTAGTCGCAGCGCGCGTGCGCCGCGTCCAGGGCGCTAGCAATCGGGCCAAATGCAGCCAGCAATTCCGAGCCCCATTCGCGCAGCGTCACCTCGCGCCCGGCGCGCGCCAGCTGCAAGCCACTCTCACGGCCACGGGCCGCCGTGTGGTGTTGGTTGTGCGCCAGCTCGGCAATCTCTTGCGGGCTGTCGGGCGGGCTGTCGGCGAGCAGGCAGTGCAGCAAGAAGATGTCGATAAATCGCATGGTTTGGGCCGTAATGCCCACCGGCTCAAACGGGTCCAAGTCCAGCAAGCGCACCTCGACATACTCCACCCCGCGCTCGCGCAGCGCGTGCAGCGGGCGCTCGCCCGAGAAGGTCACGCGCTTGGGCCGGATGGTGCCGTAGAACTCGTTCTCGATTTGCAGCAAGCTGGTGCCAAGCTGGTTGTAGTCGCCGCCGGGGTTGCGCACACCCACTGCTGCATAGGGCGCATAGGGCTGGGTTAATGCGTCTTGCAGCGACGCGCTGTAGCCGTCCAGGCTGTTGTAGCTGACCGCCAAGCTCGACTGCGCATCGCTTTGGTAGCCCAGCCGCCCCATCCGCAGCGAGGTCGCATGCGGCAGGTACATCGAGCCATCGCCCAGCGGCTGGAGCCCATGGTTGCGGCCACCGACAAAGCTCGAACACAGCGCGGGCGAGGCGCCAAACAAATAAAGCAGCAAAAACGCGTGGCGGCGAAAGTTGCGGATCAGGGCGAAATACTGCTCGCTCGACACGCCGGGCAACGACCAGTTGTAGTGAATGCCCGAGATGGTTTGCATCCGCCGCCCGTAGCGGTGGCCCAGGCCCATGCGGTAAATACTCTTGGCACGGCCCACATTGGACAAGCCGTAGCGGGCAATTGGAATCGTCTCGTCGGTCGGCAAGCCGCAGGGCATGCTCGACACCCACAGCATCTCGTCGCCCAAGTCGCGCAGGCTGCGGTAGGTGAACTGGTGCAGCTGTGTGAGCTCGGCCAACACCGCGTCCACCTCTGGGTGGGCACCCGTGACCAGCTCAAGCTGCGATTCGCTGAAGTCGGTGGTGATGTACGGATGCGTGAGCGGCGAGCCCAGCACCGCCGGGTGCGGCGTGAACGCCAAGCTGCCGCTCGGCAGCGCGCGCAGGCTTTCTTTCTCAATCCCGCGCCGCATGCTCTTGAGCAGCTCCGGCGAGAGCTGGGCCAGGCGCGACAGCAGCGGCGCAGTATCAACAAGGGGCGTGGGGAATAGGCTCATACGCACAGGACTTTATAAATTGCAGAGACGTGCGCAAACATGCTTGTTCAACGCCCTCTGGGTGTTTTGACGGGTTTCGATAAACCGTAGCCATGGCGTCTTGCGCCACAGCGTGAAATTTTCAGGACTCAGCCGCAAACATGCAGGGTCAACGCGAGCACTGGTATTGACGGATTTTGATCAACGCGCACGGTGGGATTTTGCGAAAATCGGGATTTTAATGGCCCGGAAGTTACCATGCCTCGCCACAAAACGCTGACGGCGGTGCAACGGGCCGTGCGATTATGGGGCTCTGCGCCCGGTGCATGCAGGCCGTAGAAATACAGCTTATGCGAACGTAGCAGGCCACGAGACCTTCTTGCATTAAATTAATTTTAATAGCATTAAACGCACAGCCATCATGCGATAAAGCCTTATTTCATCAAAAAATGTCATCCTTCAATCCCAACCCATTCCAAAAACGCAGCAGCCCACACGTGGACTGGCTGATCAAAGGCCTGGTGTGCAGCCTCATCGGCCTGGGCATTGTGGTCGCGCCGCACTTCATGGCCGCCAGCGGCAAGCGCGACATGCTGGCCGGGGCCTGGCTGGTCGGCAGCTTCTCGCTCGGCTTGGGGCTGCTCTTCCTTGGCCGCTACCTGTTCCTGCGCCGCCTTTGAGCCTGCGGCCAGCTGCGGCCAACCCGTAAGTGCGCGACACCGGCCAGCCCGCCGCTGTGCCACCATGCACACCCCACACCGCCCCAAAGCCGCAGCATGAGCAACACCACCTCCGCCCTCCCCAGCCCGCCGCCGCGCGCCGCCGCCAGTGTCGTCTTGCTGCGCGACAGCGCCGCCGGGCTGGAGGTCTTCATGCTGCGCCGCCACAGCCAATCGGACGTACTCGGCGGTGCCTATGTCTTTGCGGGCGGCAAAGTCGACCCCGCCGACGCCCAACTCAGCCCCCACGCCCACCTCGACCAAGAACCAAACCGGCTGCACGCCAGCCTGGGCGAGCCCGCGCTGGGCTTGGCAGCGGCAACCGCGCTGTACGTTGCCGCCGTGCGTGAGTCGTTTGAAGAATGCGGTGTGCTGTTCGCGCAGAGCAAGACTGCGCAGCCAGCGCCGCTGGCGCAGGCCTTGGCGCTGTGCCGCGCCGGCGAGCCCTTTAACGACGTTCTCGCGCACTGCAACTTGCGCCTGGACACGCACCGGCTGCTGCCCTGGTCACGCTGGATCACCCCCCTGCACTCCCTGGTGATGAACAAGCGCTTTGACACCCGCTTCTTTGTTGCAGCCGCCCCCAACGACCAAACCGCGCAGCACGATGCGCATGAGACCACCGCCAGCGCCTGGCTCACGCCCCGCGCCGCCCTCGCCCAGTACTGGCAGCGGCAGATCACGCTGGCACCGCCGCAAATCATGGGCCTGGTGCATCTGGCGCGCCACCAAGATGTGCACAGCGTGCTTGCGGCCGCACGCAACCAAACACCGCCACTGATCGAGCCCGAAACGTTCGAGCAAGACGGCGTGCGCATGCTCTGCTACCCCGGCGACCCGCGCCACTCGGTACGCAGCCCGGCCCTGCCCGGCCCCACCCGGCTGGCCTACCAGCAGCAACGCTTTGAGCCGCCCGGCGGTTTTGAAGACTGGTTTAGCTAAGCCTGCTGCGCGGCGCGCCCACAACGCCCTTTAGCAACTGGGCCAAGGCCGCGCCCTGCAACAGCTCCATGCCATGCGCTGTCGCAAAACGCTGGGCGTTCTCGCTCAGCGCATCCACGCTCACATAGATGGCCAACTGCGCCGCCTGCGCGCACCGCGCCGCCTCCAAGGCCCGAAGCGGCTCCACACCCTGCTGCGCAGCCTTCCAGCGCTTGCAGCTCAACAGCACCGAACGCCCCGACTTGACCAGCGCAAAGTCCGCCCCCGGCCCTGGCAGCAGGGTCACCGTATAGCCGTCTTGGCGCAAAGCCGCCTCCATCGTGTCCGCAAACGCAGGCCACGGCATGGCCCGGACCGCGAGCAACGTCGCCTCCACCTGGGCCGCACTCGGCACACGCCGCTGGCGCCACGCCGCCAGACAGCCAATCACGGCAAACGGCAATCCAGCCAAGGCCGCCAACAGCCCAAACTCCACCGGCATGAACAGCCGCGCCAGCAAACCCACCAGCCCAGCGAGGGCAAAACTGATCCACCACGGCGAACGCAACAAAACCGCAAACAGCGACTTTTCGGACATTTTGAATTTCACGTGCAGCCCACTCCAAGAAAAGGTGCCGGGTTGTACCACGCCCACAGCACAGCATGCAGTCCTGCGCACCCATCCGCAGGCCACCAAGGCGGTTTTGCACAAGTCGCCCGCAAACCCCATGCCGTGGCTGTCAAGGTGTTTCGCTCCACCAAGAGGCAGTACGTCAGCATATGCCTTGCACCTATGCTAAAGTGGTATCCCCCCATCCCCCCATCCCCCCATTCCTTCCAGGAGGTGCGCCATGGCCCAACCCTACCCAACGCCCCAACCCGCTCCGCATGCTTCTGAAAACATAGCATCCTACGCAGCAGACACGGGCGTCAGAGCCGTAAAACTCTTCAAAAACGGCGCCAACCAGGCCGTGCGTA
>JAYVXE010000053.1:0-2504 GCA_043785395.1 Burkholderiaceae bacterium
TACTGGACGCGCCGCAGCACCCGTATACGCAGCGGCTGGTGGCGGCGGCGCAGGGCTAGCGCCGCAATGCCAACCATTGGGGCCAGGCGTTACAGTCACGGCACCGGGTGTGGGCAAGGAATTTTTTGCCTTCAAACCAATCCCTCGGTCATCCTCAAAATGACCCTTGCCTGCTTATTTTTTTCTCTGGAACCCTTGATGCTGCTGGACTTCTACCCCACGGTCACTGCGAGGAAAGTGCATGCCTGCATCGCCGCTTGAAATCCGCCATCTGCGCACCCTGGCCGCGCTGCGTGACACCGGTAGCTTGGTGCGCGCCGCGCAACTGCTGAACCTGACCCAGTCAGCGCTGTCGCACCAGATCAAGCAGCTGGAGGAGGGCTATGGCTGTACATTGTTTGCGCGCAAGTCGCTGCCGCCGCAGTTCAGCGCCAGCGGTCAGCGCTTGCTGGCCTTGGCCGACAGCGTGCTGCCGCAAATTGCACAAGCCGAACGCGATATGGTGCGGCTGGCCAGCGGGCAGGCCGGGCAGATGCGCATTGCGGTGGAGTGCCACACCTGTTTTGACTGGTTGATGCCGGTGATGGACCAGTTTCGCAGCTGCTGGCCCGAGGTTGAGCTCGACATTGTCTCGGGCTTCAACCCCGACCCCATGGGTTTGCTACACCAAGACCGGGCCGATCTTGCCATCGTTGCCGAACCCGACGCCAGCGAGGCGCTCGACTTTCACCCGCTGTTCAGCTTCGAGATTCGTGCCTTGCTGGCCAACCAGCACCCACTGCTGACCAAGCCCTATTTGAGCGCACACGACTTCGTTGACCAGACCTTGATCACCTACCCGGTGCCGGACGAGATGCTCGACATCGTGCGCCAGGTGCTGGCCCCGGCCGGCGTGCGTCCAGCGCGGCGCAGCACCGAGCTGACGGCGGCCATGTTGCAATTGGTGGCCAGCGGGCGCGGCATCGCAGCGCTGCCGCTGTGGGCGGTGCAGGGCTATTTGGACCGTGGCTATGTCACGGCGCGCCCGATCGGCGTCCAAGGGCTGACCGGGCGGCTCTATGCCGCCTGCACCCGGGCCATGTCGGCGCGGCCTTATGTGCTGGACTTTGTCGGGGTGATGCGCGACAGCTGCTTCAGGAGCTTGGGTGGCGTCGTGCTGTTGTAGCGCAGCAGCAGCTGAGGGCGCTTGCGTGATCCAAGTAGACTCGCGCTCTTTTGCGGCACTTTGCGCAGTCCCCGCGTTTGTGCTGGCCCACACCGACCTGCATCATTGCCTTGAAGCTGTTCGACGGCGCGTCGACGGCAAATTCCACCGCCACCGCCACCGCCAAGACATTAGCGCGTTGGCCAAGGCAGTTCCAGGCCACGTGGGCAAAAAAAATCTCCCCCATCCTCTAGTCCCCACCATGCAAGCCTTGCTCACCGCCATTGCCCAGATGCCCTTAGCCACCGATGCCCAACGCATCTTTCATGGCCGCGGCGGTCTCTACCCGGGTTGTGAACACTGGGTTCTTGATGCGTTTTCACCGGTCTTCGTGCTGACCAGTTTTCAAGCGGTCACCGAGAGTGAGCTGGCAACGCTGCACGCCGCACTGCTCCAGCGTTGGCAAGAGCTGGCGCCAGGCCAGCCGTTGAACTGGGTCTTTCAGTGCCGGGGTGAAGGCCAGGCGCAAACCCGGCTGATGGCGGGCAGCGTGCCCGTGCCGCATGAGGTGACGGAGCAGGGCGCACGCTTTGCCGTGCATGTCGAGCGAGGGCAGAACCACGGCTTGTTTCTTGACATGGCAGAGGGCCGACGCTGGGTACGCGCGCATGTTGCCGAACACAGCGCCACCCAGCCGGACTTTAAGGTGCTGAATTTGTTTGCCTACACCTGCGCTTTTTCGGTGGTGGCGCGCCAAGCCGGTGCGGCACAGGTTGTCAATGTTGACATGAGCCACGCGGCGCTCACGCTGGGGCAGCAAAACCACCAGCGCAATGGCATTACGGGGGGAGTCCGGTTTTTGCCCCACGACATCTTCAGCTCCTGGGGCAAGATAAACCGTGGCGGGCCTTACCACTTGGTGATTCTTGATCCACCCAGCTACCAAAAAGGAAGCTTTGTGGCGAGCAAAGATTACGCCCGCCTGCTGCGCCGCCTGCCAGACTTGCTAAGCCCTGGCGGGCACGCGCTACTGTGTCTGAATGCGCCGGAGCTGGGGCTGGATTTTTTGCAAGACCAGATGCGCGAACTGGCCCCCGGCCTGGCCTTGGTCGAGCGGGTGGCCAATCCCGCTGCATTTGCCGACGCCTGGCCCGAGCGAGCGCTCAAAGTGCTGGTTTACCGGGCGCAGGACTGAGCATTTTGGGGCTGGGTTGAGGCCTAGCAGCCTCACCAGCCACCACTTGCGGCGAGCGCGATGCACTCATCGCGGCAAGCGCCCTTGTGCATGGCATGAGGGTGGTCACGCGCAACGTCGCGGACGTTCAAACCCACGGGAGTCGCTCTCATCAATCCGTGGGAG
>JAYVXE010000054.1:0-2500 GCA_043785395.1 Burkholderiaceae bacterium
CCACCCTGGCGGCGCGCTCGGTGCGCGCCAAGTGGTGGATGCCAAAGCCGACGTTGTGGCCAATGTCGAGGTGCGGAAACAGCGCGTAGTCCTGGAACACCATGCCAATGCGGCGCTGCTCGGGCGGCGTGCTGTAGCCGACCCGGCTGACCAGCTCGCCCGACAAACGGATCTCGCCCGCAGCCACCGGCTCCAGCCCGGCAACGGCCCGCAGCAAGGTGGTTTTGCCGCAGCCCGAAGGTCCAATCAGCACGCCAATATCGCCTTGGCGCAAACCTAAAGAAACGCTGTCGACCGCCGCTTGCGGGCGGGCGGCGTAGCGCACATCGAGTTGGGAGACGGCAAGAAACATGGGGCAAATTCTAAATGCATAGAATTCCCATTTGCATTGCTCGGCGTGGGCTCGGCGAAAGCGCTGGCCGCCGGTCGGATTTGGGGCACACCCTGAAGGCCTAACGTCCCGCTGCTCTTGCCGCCCTTGCCGCCCGAACGGCCCTGTTGGATTTTTTTATTGCTTGACCCCATTCGCCCGGCCTAGGCCGTTTTGCCTATTCCGCATGTTCCACATGTCTCGCATGGCCCGCATGTTCCGCACACTTCTTTGCCGCCTCCACCTTCCGCTGCTGCTCTTGCTGGCCCTGATCTTCATCCTCCCGGTGCTGACCGTGCTGGCCACCTGGCTGCCGTTCGGGCCGCAAGACGCCCAGGCGGGCGACATCCTGCGCCAAATGGCCGCAACCGTGCTGCCGCGTTATGCAGCCACCAGCCTGGTGCTGGCGCTGGTGGTGGGCGTGGGTGTGGCGCTGGTCGGCACACTCAGCGCGGTGCTGGTCAGCCTGTTTGACTTTCCCGGACGCCGCAGCTTTGAGTGGCTGCTGCTGCTGCCGCTGGCCATGCCGGCCTACGTCACAGCCTACGCCTACACCGATTTCTTGCAATACAGCGGCCCGCTGCAAGTCGCACTGCGCGCCGGGTTCGGGCTGGAGGGGCGGCTGCTGCCCGACATCCGCAGCGTGGGCGGCGCGGCCTGGGTGTTTGTGTTTTCGCTCTACCCCTATGTCTACCTGCTGGCCCGCACCGCTTTGAGCGAGCGCGCCGTGCACTTGATGGAGGCCGCCCGCTTGCTGGGTGCGCCGCTTTCGCGCCGCATCCGCTGCGTGGCGCTGCCGCTGGCACGCCCAGCCGTCGCCGCCGGGGTCGCGCTGGCCTTGATGGAGACTTTTGCCGACTTTGGCGTGGCAAGCTACTTTGGCATCCAAACCTTCACCACCGGCATCTACAAAGCCTGGCTGTCGATGGACAACCGGGTTGCCGCCGCCCAGCTCGCCAGCATGCTGCTGGCCGTGGTGGCCTTGCTGCTCTGGCTGGAGCAACAGGCCCAGCGCCGCATGCGCTTTGGCGTTGGCCGTGGCAGCCATGCCGGCGTCGCGCAGCCCACCTGGCTGCGCGGACGCCGTCGCTGGCTGGCCTGGGCGCTGTGCTGCGCTCCGGTGCTGGCCGGTTTTGTGGCACCGGTGGCCTTCATGCTGCGCCCGCTGGCGGCCGACTGGTCGGTGCTGCCATGGGCTGATTTCTTGCAATGGACCGCCAACAGCCTGCGCCTGGGCGGCATCAGCGCCTTGCTGGCGCTGGCGCTGGCGCTGCTGCTGGCGTTTTCGCAGCGCCGCCGGCCCGGCTGGCTGACGCGCAGCGTGGCGCAACTGGCCAGCCTGGGCTACGCCGTGCCGGGCGCCGTGATCGTGGTCGGCCTGCTGCTGCCGGTGGGCTGGTTGCAACAAATCGCGCCGCAGCTCAACGCCGGCTACTGGATCACCGGCACCGCGCTGGGCATCGTCTGGGCCTACTTGGTGCGCTTTAGCGCCGTCGCGCTGCAATCGGTACAAAGCGGCTACGCGCGCATTCCGCCAAGCTTTGACGACGCCGCCAGAATGCTGGGCATCGGCGGCTGGGGCTTGTTTCGGCGGGTGCACTGGCCGCTGCTGCGGCGCTCGGTCTTGGCCGCTGGGCTCTTGGTGTTTGTCGACGTGATGAAAGAGCTTCCCGCAACCCTGGTGCTGCGCCCCTTCAACAGCGACACGCTGGCCGTCGTCGCCTACCAACTGGCACGCGACGAACGCCTGGGCGAAGCCGCGCTACCCTCGCTGGCGCTGGTGCTGGTCGGCCTGGTGCCCGTGGTTTTGCTCAGCCGCACATTGCGCCGAACGGCTTCTTAACGTGAAACACCCCCGAAGCGCCTGCGGCGCTACCCCCTCAAGGGGGCGCACCCGGTGGCCTGGCAGAGCCAGATCCACGGGTGCACTGGAAGGGGTGCACTCGTCTCGCGGGGTGGTTTCATCGTTTGGTGGTGCTTGCCCAGTGCATGACAGTAGATAAATTTATACAATAACCGGATATAACGCAATGTATACAAGCGTTCATAGCTATCAAAATAGGAGTTCTATGGTTTTCGATGCTGTTTTATTCGACTGCGACGGCGTGCTGGTAGACAGCGAACCCATCA
>JAYVXE010000055.1:0-2498 GCA_043785395.1 Burkholderiaceae bacterium
GGAATTCGGCACCGGGGCCAAACACGTGGCAGTGGGCATCGACCGCCCCGGCTGGCAGTTGGAGGCGGGGTTTGCTGGGGCCGGTGTACCAGTCGAGCCAGCCAGGGGTTTTGGTGAATTGCATGCTTGCCCTCTTCAATCAGGTTTGATGCCGGTTTCACGCACCAGCTTTTCATAACGCTGGCGCTCCGAACGGAGCAGCGCAGCAAATTGAGCCGTGGAGCCTGGGGTAACTTCACCCCCTACGGCTGCCAGGCGCGAACGCACCTCAGGAGTTGCCAATGCCTTTTGCACCTCGGCATGCAGCTTCTCAAGCACTGGTTTTGGCGTAGTCGCCGGTGCCACGAAGCCATACCAGACCGACGCCTCGAACCCGGGGTAACCAGACTCGGCAATCGTCGGTGTGTCGGGGAAGAGACTGGTGCGCTCGGCACTCAAAACGGCCAGCACCTTGAGCTTGCCGCTCTTCACATGGGGCAAAGCCTCTAGCACATTGATCGCCACCAGTGGCACCTGGCCTCCGATGGTGTCGGTAATGGCCTGGGCCCCGCCACGGTAGGGTATATGTTGCAAGTCAATGCCCGCGGCCTTGGCAAACAGCTCCACAGCCATGTGGGGCGTAGCCCCATTGCCCGGGCTGGCAAAGGAAATGCTGCCGGGCTTGGCCTTGGCAGCATTAATCAGTTGTGCCACCGTGCTGTAGGGCGCACTGGGGTTCGCAGCAATCACCACCGGCACACGCCCGACCAGAGCGACCGGCGCGAGGTCGCGTTCAACATCAAATGGCGCGGGTTGGTACAGCGCCATGTTGGCAGCCAGCGCATTTGCGGCCAACATCAAAGTGTAGCCATCGGCTGGTGCATCGATGACTTGTTTGACTGCGATGTTGGAGCCAGCGCCAGGCTTGTTATCAACAATAAAAGGCTGCCCCAGGCTGCCGCCCATACTTTGGCCCAAGGTACGCGCAACAATATCCACCGCGCCGCCTGCAGAGTAGCCAACAACAATTTTCACCGGCTTGGAAGGATAGGCCTGGGCTAAAACTTGCAGCGGAAGAATAGTGGCAGTGGCAGCTAAAATACCAAACAGACCTGAGCGAAAGAATGCAGTTTTCATGGTGTTGATGTCTGTAATGAAGAATAGAAAAATATCAATCAGCGTAAGCGAGGTCACGTAGATTGTGGTTGTTTAAATAAAATCGTTCTAAATCAAAATTTACATGCGTAAATTTTGATTTATTCACCAAGAAAGTTATTTTTTTGACGATCCGATCAGCGCGTCATCGTTGATTTTCAGATCAACCACTTTCGGCATCAGGGCCGGGGCTGGCTCCATGCCCTGCTTGCGTTTCATGCCGACAGTTTCGGCAGATGCCATAAAGCCGAACAACGCACGCACCGCGTCGGCCTGCGCCGAGCCCACACACAGGCCGGCGGTGAAGGTGGTGGTGATCTGGATCGCAGGCGGCAACGGCCCGAGCAGGTCGACTCCTTTAATGTGAATCAACTCGCTCAGTTGCTGGAAACCCAGCGCCACATCACCCCGTGCCACCAGCGCCCCCACCGGCACCCCAGGCGGGGCCTGCACGATGCGGTTTTTTATTTCGTCGGCGATACCCCAGCGCTCAAACAGTTTGGCCAGCGCCACACCACTGGGCCCGGTGGAGTAGCTGATGCTGCTGGCCGCCAGCACGGCGCGACGCACTGCGTCTTCAGACGAGATGTCGGGGTGTTCCGCACCCGCACGCACCACCACCGCCACACCCGACTGAACAAGGTCGGTCTTGCTATCGGCCTCTACACGGCCTGCAGCAATGAGCTTGTCGATGGCGTCCGAGGCCAGCACCACCAGGTCACAAGCCTCACCCGCCAGCACCCGCCGGACAGCATCCACCCCCCCCACCGATTCGATGGACACACGCGCCTCTGAGTGCTGCGCATACGCGGCCACCAAGTCGGCCAAAAGCTGCCGGGTCGCCATCGAGGAAATACCTGTCATCTCAGTCTTCGTGGGTACAACAGTCTTTAGGAAGCCAGGGGAGACACCCTCACGCGGCACGCCTGTGGGGGCTCGCGCCTGATGTACGGCTGGCTCAACCGGGGGTGTGACGCCAGCACAGGCGGCGAGCAGTCCCGCTGCAGATAGCAAAAAAGCCAGCCCAAGGCGGCGGATCAAAGATGGAATGCAAAATTTCAAAGATTTCGTCCTCTGTTGGTTTGTATTTGACGCTATTAACTGCAATGGTTTCACGACTTACGCAAACCACCAGAGCTAGTGTTTATAAAAATCCGTAAATACCAAGGTAAGCGTAGAGCAATAATGTTTGTGAAAGTCCTAGAGTTTTATAAAATCTGCATATATGCCGGAGACAATTCAAACATGAATTCTTGGTTGGATGCGGAAAATCTATTTTCAAAATCTGCCACTTTAATCCCCAGCATCCATAAGCATGGTTTTTGCCTCACGCGCTTAAACTTTTCACAGGCTTCACCAATCAG
>JAYVXE010000056.1:0-2497 GCA_043785395.1 Burkholderiaceae bacterium
GGTGGGGAGCTGTTTACGCTGAGTTTGTTTTCGTTGCTGGGCATGTTCATCATGATTTCTGGCAATAACTTCCTGGTGATCTACCTGGGGTTGGAGCTGCTGACCTTGTCGAGCTATGCGCTGATTGCTTTGCGGCGTGACCACGGCACGGCGACCGAGGCTGCGATGAAGTATTTTGTGCTGGGAGCGATGGCCAGTGGCTTTTTGCTTTACGGCTTGTCGATGCTGTACGGTGCGACTGGCTCACTCGATATCAACCAGGTCTTCCAGGCGGTTAACTCGGGCCAGATTCGCCCCCAGGTATTGGCCTTTGGCTTGGTGTTTGTCGTGTCTGGTTTGGCCTTTAAACTGGGCGTGGCGCCATTTCACATGTGGGTGCCGGACGTCTACCAAGGAGCGCCAACAGCGGTGACGCTGATGATTGGTGGTGCGCCCAAGCTGGCGGCATTCGCCATCATGATGCGTTTGCTGGTGGACGGTTTGTTGCCATTGGCGATTGATTGGCAGCAGATGCTGGGAGTCATGGCCGTGGCCTCGTTGCTGGTTGGGAATTTGGCGGCCATTGCCCAAAAAAATCTCAAGCGCATGTTGGCCTATTCGACGATTTCGCAAATGGGTTTTGTGCTGTTGGCGATGCTGTCAGGCGCTGTGGCCGGCCAGGCCGACCTGCTGTCGCTAGAGACCGCTTACAGCGCGGCGATGTTTTATGTCGTCAGTTATGTGCTGACGACACTGGCGACCTTTGGCATTATCTTGCTGCTGGCGCGCGAGGGTTTTGAGAGCGAGGAAATATCCGATCTGGCCGGCCTTAACCAGCGCAGCCCGCTCTATGCCGGGGTGATGGCGTTGTGCATGTTCTCGCTTGCTGGTTTGCCGCCATTGGTTGGTTTTTATGCCAAGCTTTCGGTATTGCAAGCTCTGCTCAACTCTGGCCTGCCGTGGGCGCTAGGGCTGGCTTTGTTGGCGGTGCTGATGTCCTTGGTGGGTGCGTTTTACTACTTGCGGGTGGTGAAGGTAATGTATTTTGATACGCCCATTACAGCCAGCACTGTAGTCGCTCCCTTGGATGTGCGGCTGGTGTTGTGCGTCAATGGCGCTTTACTGTTAATTTTGGGCATCTTGCCCGGTGGCCTGATGGCCTTGTGTGCGCAAGCGATCATGCGCAGCATGCTCAATATGGGCGGCTGAGAGACTGCCATGTCACACATGACCTCGGTTTGGTTGGTATTGCTGACCGCTGCGCTGGCCGCCAACCTGCCCTTTATCAGCCAGCGCTTGTTCTTGCTTTGGCCGCGCCAGCAACCCAAGGGCTTGGGCCTGCGTTTGGCCGAACTGCTGGTGTTTTACGCGCTGGTTGGTGCCCTGGGTTGGGCTTTGGAGGCACGTGCGGGGCAAGTAACAGCACAGGGCTGGGAGTTTTATGCTGTGACGGCCGCCTTATTTGTGACACTGGCGTTCCCTGGCTTTGTTTACCGTTACTTGCTCAAGCACCGGCCATGAACGCATGGTCTAAGGCTTGTGGTGGCTGAGTCGCAGCGGCCCCATCTTGGCTGTTCTGCGCAAGCGGATCAGCATCTGCGCGAAGAAAAAATCGATGGCCAGGAGATTTTGCGCAGCCACTTTCTGCACGCCCGCTGCGACCGTGTGCGCCTGCCCGATGGCCGCACAGCACTGCGCGACTATATTGTTCATCCCGGCGCGGTGATGGTGGTGCCGTTGTTGCAGGCCGAGGACGGCTGGCGCGTGGTGCTGGAGCGCCAGTTTCGCTACCCGGTTGGCCAAGTGATGCTGGAATTCCCGGCCGGCAAGCTCGACCCTGGCGAAGAACCGCTCCACTGCGGCCAGCGTGAGCTGCTGGAGGAAACCGGTTACAGCGCGCGCGAATGGGCCTATGCCACGCGCATCCATCCCTGCATTGGCTACTCCAACGAAGCGATTGACATTTGGTTTGCACGTGGCTTGGTGTTGGGGCCGCGCCGCCTTGATGAGGGTGAGTTTTTGGATGTTTTGAGCGCCACACCGGAGGAGCTGATGCAATGGTGCGGCAGTGGCCTGGTCAGCGACGCCAAGACCTTGTCCGGTGTTTTATGGCTGGACAAGGTCTTGTCGGGCAGTTGGCCTTTGCAGTGGCAACAGACGGCCTCCATGCTCGCCACCGGATAATTTGCGCATGAAAGTCCTCAACCTTCAATGCGCCCAGCAGCATCGTTTTGAAGGCTGGTTTGCGTCCGAAGACGATTACCAAAGCCAGCTGGCACGCGCCTTGATCGCCTGCCCGGTGTGTGCTGACACCGAGGTCACCAAACTGCCGAGTGCGCCTCGGCTCAACCTGGGGGCAAGCGCGCCCACGCGCTCCGTGTCTACGGCAGCGGCCAGCACGGCGGGCCATGGGCAGCAGCAGGCGATGTGGGAGACTGCGCGACGGATTCTTGCCCACACTGAAGACGTTGGCGACCAGTTCGTTGAAGAGGCGCGCAAGATCCATTACGGCGAAAAA
>JAYVXE010000057.1:0-2489 GCA_043785395.1 Burkholderiaceae bacterium
CGCCAGGGCGGTTTTGCGTAAGTCCTAAGCAAGTACGCGCCCGGCCTTCAGGCCTTGGACTGCAACACAGCTTCATCGGCGGCGCTGAGCAAGCCCGCCGCCCGCGCCTGCGCGACCAGCTCGGGGCGCAGTGCCTGGGTCGCTTGCAGGCGTTGGGCGCGCCGCCATTGTTCGATTTTTTCATGGTGGCCTGACATGAGCACCGCCGGCACAGCCTGCCCGCACCAGACCTCGGGGCGGGTGAAGTGCGGGCAGTCGAGCAAGCCGTCGAGCTGCGGATTAAAGCTGTCGAACTGGTGGCTGGCCGCATCCTGCAACACCCCTGGTTGCAGCCGCGCAACAGCGTCGAGCAACGCCATCGCGGCGACCTCACCACCCGACAGCACAAAATCGCCCAGGCTGATTTGACCGTCGACATGGGCATCAATGAAGCGCTGGTCAATCCCTTCATAGCGACCGCACAGCAAAATTGCGCCCGCGCTGTGCGCCCACTGGGCCACCAAGGCATGGCGCAAAACCTCGCCCACGGGAGAAAAAAGCAGCAGCGGCGCAGCCTGGCCCGGCCCCTCGTTGCGATCGGCGCGAATGGCCTGCAAGCACGCGGCCAAGGGCTCGGCCAGCATCACCATGCCGGGGCCACCGCCAAACGGGCGGTCGTCCACGCGGCGGTAATTGCCCTCGGCCTGGTCGCGCGGATTCCATAAACGCACATCGACCTGGCCCGAAGCATAGGCACGGCGGGTCACGCCGTGGGTCAAAAACGGCGCAAAAATTTCAGGAAAAAGGGTGATGACGTCAAAGCGCATACGGCGCAGACCAAGGCTAACTGTCATGCGTGGGCCAAGCATCCCGAACGATGACACCACGCCACGCCACGCGACGAGCGCACAGCTTCCAGTGCACCCGTGGATCTGGCTCTGCCAGGCCACTGGGTGCGCCCCCTTGAGGGGGAAGCACCGCAGGCGCGACAGGGGTGGTCCACATCAGTAATCAGGCTGCCAATCGACCGTGATACGGCGACTTGGCAGATCGACCTGGTCGACAAACTGGTTGACAAACGGGATCAGGCGCTCAAGCGTCTGGTCGCCCTCTTGGTAGTTCAGCACCAGCACCGTTTGCGGCCCGGCATGCAACAAGTCGTGCACCTGGCCCAGCACCAAGCCTTCGCGGTTGCAGACCTCCAGGCCGATCAAATCGACCCAGTAAAACTCGTCCAGCGCAGCCGGGGGGAAATCAGTCCGCGCGATAAAAATACGCGCGCCCTTGAGCGCCTCGGCCGCCGTGCGGTCGTCCACACCCCGGGCCAGAGCGACAAGGGTATTGGAGTGGTCCTTGGCCTGCACCAGCTCCAAGGCCAGCGTACCGGTGAAGGTCTTGGCGCCGCGCTCGGCGGGCTGCAAATACCAGCACTTGGCCGACATCAGCGCTGCACACGGCGTGCTGTAGGCATGCACCTTGAACCAGCCCTTGATGCCCCAGGCGTCAGCGATGCGCCCAACCTCAATGGCGTCAGTCGGCAGTACGGCGGGGAGAAGTGCGGGGAACGTAAGAGGGGGTTTGCTGTCCATCAAAAAACGTGGCTCCAAAAAAATATGCCTGCGCTGCGCGAACGCAGTGCAGGCATACCGAGGCTTATCCGCCCAGAAAAATTAAACCGCCAGCTTGGCGGCTTGCTTGGCAGCCTGGTCAACCAGACGTTGCACGGTGAGCGAGGTTTGCGCACCCACGCCGCCCCAGTAGCTCAGACGGTCTTGCGCCAAGCGCAAGGTCTCTTCGCCACCGCGTGCGCTGGGGTTGTAAAAACCAATGCGCTCAATAAAACGGCCATCACGGCGGGTGCGTTTATCAGCAACAACGATGTTGAAGAAAGGACGGCCTTTAGCGCCGCCACGGGAGAGTCGAATAACGACCATGGTATGTCCTTCGGGTGGTGGGCCGAGCCCTGCTGCCGATTGGCAATAGAAATGCTCGACTCCATGATTTTCCAGCGCTGAGACACGCGACATAGCCACCCGGCCAGCGACACGCTGCAAACCCAATAGTATAGCTCGCCCCCAGGCTTTTTCGCTGCGCGTAAACGCCAACCCCCTACCGGGGGCAACGCCTGCGGACTGGCAGAGCCAGATCCGTGGCGTTCTGGAGGAGCCTTCGCTGCGCTTGGCGGGTTTGGCTCGCGCCCCCAGGCTTGCGCACTTCCCGGCTGAGGCCTCAGGCCGATGCCGCAGGTCGCCGCCAACCCCCTACCGGGGGCAACATGCGGCATCGGTTGTATCCAACCTCAGCCGGGTGCGGACTGGCAGAGCCAGATCCGTGGCGTTCTGGAAGATCGCTTCGCTGCGCTTGGCGGGGGGCTGGCTTGCGTTGGCTTGCGTTGGCGGGGGTGGCGGGGGTGGCGGGACTGCGGCGAAAATGCGCAATCTTCCAGCCGCCTGCGGTCTGGCCTTGCCATCCACCATCACACCTTCTTTATGAAAAACAAAACCACGGCT
>JAYVXE010000058.1:0-2483 GCA_043785395.1 Burkholderiaceae bacterium
GCAAAGCCGCCGCCGCTCCCAAAACCGTGCGAGCCCCGCAGTAGCTTAGACCACCCCCGTAGCGCCTGCGGCGCTCCCCCCTCAAGGGGGCGCACCCAGTGGCCTGGCAGAGCCAGCTCCACGGGTGCACTGGAAGCGGCGCGCTCGTCTCGCGGCGCGGCGCGGCGCGGTTTCATCGTTTGGGGGGCTTGCCCAGGGCATGTTCAGGGAGCGATGACTATATTTTTTATAGCTTACAGCGCTTGTTATTGCTTATTATCCTGCAACAAAAACATTGAAACCAAACAAAAATAAGCGGTAGCAGCTATTAAATTTAAGTGGATCACTGTTTTAAGGCGGCACCGGCAAGCAGCATTTTTCAAGCTTGGCGAACGCTGGCGCTTGTGCCGTCTCGGCCTATTGGCCTCCTGTCCCAAGATATTGGGCTCTGGGACTGGTGCTGTATTACGCCGCCTTCAGCAACAGCTGAATATCTTCGACCAAGGCCTGTGCGCCGCTGCCGTAGCGGCTGTACAAGCGCAGGCGTCCGTGCGTGTCATAGATGTAGCTGGCGGCCGAGTGGTCCATGGTGTAGCTGGTAGGCGTGCTGCCTTCGACCTTTTTGTAATAGGCCTTGTAGTCCTTGACCATCGCGGCGAGTTGCTCGGGGCTGCCGCGCAAGGCCAAAAAGTTGGGGTCGAAGTTGGCCATATAGGCCTTGAGCACCTCGGTCGTATCGCGCTCGGGGTCGACCGTGACAAACAGCGCTTGCAGCCGTGCGCCGTCGGCCCCCAACATTTGTTTGACCTCGGCCAGCTCGCTGAGCGTGGTCGGGCAAACATCGGGGCATTGGGTGAAGCCAAAAAACAGCACCACCACCTGGCCCGCAAAATCTCTCATGCTGCGCGGCTGCCCGTTATGGTCGGTGAGCGCAAAGTCCTTCGCATAATCCGCAGCGGTAATGTCCACGGCCTGGAACGCTGGCTTGTTTTTGCTGCAAGCCGCCAAAAGAGCCGCCGTGCTGGCCAGCATGGCCGCAGAAGCGATGGATTGAAGGAAATTACGTTTCAACATACCGGCCCCAGAAAAAATAGTGGTCAACCAGCAGCGCGGCAAACAGCAGGCTCAGATGGACCAGGGAAAAGCGAAAGGTGCGGCGCGCCAGCGCATCCGAGTAATGGCGCCACAGACAAAAGGCATAAGCACAAAACCCCAGGCTCAGCAGCACCGCTGCCACCAAATAAAACCAGCCACTCATGCCGTAGATAAAAGGCATGAGACAGGCCGCAAACAGCACCAAGGTATAGAGCAGCACCTGGAGCCGCGTGAATGCATTGCCGTGGGTCACGGGCAACATGGGCAGGCCGGACTTGCGGTAGTCCTCAACCCGGTAGAGTGCCAAAGCCCAGAAATGCGGCGGTGTCCAGAGGAAAATAATCAGGAACAAAATCAAGGCCTCGGGCCCGACCTCGCCCGTCATCGCCGCCCAGCCCAGCACGGGCGGCATCGCGCCCGAAGCACCGCCAATCACGATATTTTGCGGCGTCAAGGGCTTCAAAATCACGGTATAGACCACGGCGTAACCGACGAAAGTGGCAAAAGTCAGCCACATCGTCAGCGGGTTGACCACCGCATACAGCAGCGCCGAGCCACTCACACACAAGATCGCCGAAAACGCCAGCGCCTGGCGGTCGCTGAGCTCACCCCGGGCGGTGGGCCGCCAAGCGGTGCGGCGCATTTTGGCGTCAATGCTTTTCTCGACCAGGCAGTTGAAGGCCGCCGCCGCGCCCGCGACCAACCAAATACCGGCGCAGGCCAGCGCCGCCAAGCGCAACTCGGCCAGCGTCGGCAAGCCCGGCAAGGCCAGCGCCATGCCAATCAAAGCGCAAAAAACGATCAGCTGCACCACCCGTGGTTTGGTCAGCGCGTAGAACTGCCGCATGCGCGGCAACAGCGCCAAAGGAAGAAGGGATGGGGCACTGCTCATACGGAAATTTTGGGACGTGGGGCGAGAGGTTCAAGGGAGGGGTTGGCGCGCTGCCCAGCTTGGGCAGCAGCCAGCGACAGATCAGAAAATGCGGCCGGGCACAGGCTGCGGCTGGCCAGCAAGGCCCAGCTCAGCACCAGCGCCAGCGCTGCCGCACCGCCCGTGTGCAGCAACGCGGCCAGCAGCGGCCAGTCGAACACCACATTGGACAGGCCGCTCGCCAACTGCAACAGCGTCAAGCCGCCCAGCCAACGCGCCTGCGTGCGCAAAGCGGGCACCTGGCGCCAGCGCCACAGCAAACCGGCGATGGCGGCGAACAGCACATACGCACACAGCCGGTGCGCGTAATGGATGGCGGTCAACCCGGCCAAGCTGATGTAGCTGCCATCTTGCAGCAAGCCCAGCGGGCGCCAAAGCTCAAAGCCCTGGGCAAAATCCATCGCAGGCCACCAACTGCCTTGGCAACCCGGGAATTCGGCGCAAACCAGCACCGCGTAATTGGTGCTGACCCAGCCGC
>JAYVXE010000059.1:0-2482 GCA_043785395.1 Burkholderiaceae bacterium
TCAATGGCGAGGTGCCCGAAGGTCTGAAGAACAAGCGCATCCTGGCCCTGGACATGGGATCGTTGATCGCCGGTGCGAAATTCCGCGGCGAATTCGAGGAGCGGCTCAAGGCAGTGCTCTCGGACCTGGCGAAGCAGGAAGGCCAGGTGATCCTGTTCATCGACGAGTTGCACACCGTGGTCGGCGCCGGCAAGGCCGAGGGCGCCATGGACGCCGGCAACATGCTCAAGCCCGCGCTGGCGCGCGGCGAGCTGCACTGCGTGGGTGCGACCACGCTGGACGAGTACCGTAAATACATCGAAAAAGACGCAGCGCTGGAGCGGCGTTTTCAGAAAATCATCGTCGGCGAGCCCAGTGTCGAGGCGACGATTGCAATTCTGCGCGGGCTGCAAGAAAAATACGAAACCCACCACGGTGTGCAAATTACGGACCCGGCGATTGTTGCCGCCGCCGAGCTGTCGGACCGCTACATCACCGACCGCTTCTTGCCCGACAAGGCGATTGACCTGATCGACGAGGCGGCGGCCAAGGTGAAGATCGAGATCGACTCCAAGCCCGAGGTGCTCGACAAACTCGACCGTCGCCTGATCCAGTTGCAGATCGAGCGCGAAGCCGTGCGGCACGAAAAAGACGATGCCACACAAAAGCGTTTTGCCTTGATCGAGGAAGAAATTGGCAAACTGCAAAAAGAAATCGCCGACCTGGACGAAATCTGGCAGGCCGAAAAAGCCCAGGCGCTGGGCTCCAAAGAGGTGATGCAAGAGATTGAAGATATCCGCCTGCAGATTCAGGACTTCACCCGCCAAGGCGATTACAACAAGGCCTCCGAGCTTCAGTACGGGCAGTTGCCGGCGCTGGAAAAACGCCTCAAGGAAGCGCAAATGGCCGAGGCCAACAAGGGCCAGTCGAGCGCGCCAACGCTGCTGCGGACCCAGGTCGGGGCGGAGGAAATTGCCGAAGTGGTGGCCCGCGCAACCGGCATTCCGGTCTCCAAGCTGATGCAGGGCGAGCGCGACAAGCTGCTGGTGATGGAGGCGCATTTGCACCAGCGCGTGGTGGGCCAAAACGAGGCGATTGGCGCGGTGGCGAATGCCATTCGGCGCTCGCGCTCGGGCCTGTCCGACCCGAATCGGCCGACCGGCTCGTTCTTGTTCCTCGGCCCAACCGGCGTTGGCAAGACCGAGCTGTGCAAGGCCTTGGCCGGCTTTTTGTTCGACAGCGAAGACCACCTGGTCCGCATCGACATGAGCGAGTTCATGGAAAAGCACTCGGTGGCACGGTTGATTGGCGCGCCACCCGGCTACGTCGGCTACGAAGAGGGCGGCTACCTGACCGAGGCCGTGCGGCGCAAACCCTATAGCGTGCTTTTGCTCGACGAGGTTGAGAAAGCGCACCCCGACGTTTTCAACGTGCTGCTGCAAGTGCTCGATGATGGACGGCTGACCGACGGACAGGGGCGCACAGTAAACTTCAAGAATACGGTGATTGTGATGACCAGCAATATTGGCTCGCCCATCATCCAAGCGATGGTGGGCCAGCCGGGCGAGGACATCAAGGACGCGGTCTGGGAAGAGTTGAAGAACTACTTCCGCCCCGAGTTCTTGAACCGTATCGACGAGACCGTGGTGTTCCACGCGCTGGACGCCAAGAACATCGAGGCGATTGCGGTGATCCAGCTCAAAGTGCTGGCGGCGCGGCTGGCCCATATGGACATGGTGTTGGACGTCTCGCCAGCGGCGCTGGCCGAAGTGGCCAAAGTTGGCTTCGATCCGGTGTTCGGTGCACGTCCCCTGAAGCGGGCAATCCAGCAAAGGATAGAGAATCCGCTCTCCAAGCTTTTGCTGGAAGGCGTATTTGGGCCCAAGGACGTGATCCGTGTCAGCGTTGATCCGGTGCAGGCGCCGGGTGTTTTTCATTTTGTGCGCGCAGCGGCGACTTAAAGCGTGCTGGCGCCGGTTGAGGCTTGGAGGGCTTGCGCCCATGCAGCGTGTTCGGTGCGACCGATGCTGTCGTGCATAAGCCCGTGATTTTGTAGAAAGGGATGTGGTGTGGCTGATTTTTTTGCGGGACTTGCCCGCTTGACGGTGCGGCTGGTGCTGCTGCTTATAGGCATGGCATTTGCCGCTTTTTTGCTGCTCATCGTGCTGGCCTTGGCCGGCCTTTGGGCCTTGCGCGCGGTGTGGGCGCGGTTGACCGGGCGCCCGGTAAGTCCGTGGGTGATGCGCGTCAATCCCCAGGACGGCTGGCGGCGTTTTTACCGTGCCCCCGGCCATGCAGGCCAGCCCGGGGGTGCCGCGCAAGGCGCGCCGACGGCTGGTGTGTTGCGCCCGGAGATCGGCGATGTGACCGACGTGGAAGTTAAAAAGCCGCGAGCCTAACTTAGACCACCCCCGAAGCACCTAAGGTGCTTCCCCCTCAAGGGGGCGCACCCGGTGGCCTGGCAAAGCAGATCCACAGATCCACAGCTGCACTGGAAGCGGCG
>JAYVXE010000060.1:0-23942 GCA_043785395.1 Burkholderiaceae bacterium
ACTTACGCAAAACCGCCCTGGCGTCGTTCTTTTTTCTTGCCGTACCAGGTGTACTGTCTGCGAAAAAATGCCTAGCCAGGACAATTTTGCGTAAGTCCTGAAAGTGACCGACATGACCTCTTCTTCGAGAAGACTGATGGCCTGGGTTGCCGGCTCAACGTCGATCCCGCCGATGGGCTGCTGTCCTATCAGGCGCACCGGTTTGGCTGGCCTGGTGTAGCCCTGCACCCAGGACACTGCCCAGCACCAGTTGCACGCCCAGGGCGAGGGCGGCTGTGAGTAGATTTCTGCGCATGTTTCGGTCTCCTTCGGGTTGGTGGGTAGCTGCCTTCTGTCGAAAATGGTGGCTTGCGTCAACCTGCTGGTTCGGCGTGCGCGCTGGTGTTTACGGATTTTGATCAGCGCGGGCGTACCGGGCCAAGGATGGGTTTTGGCCTCAAAACGGGTAGTGGCGCGCTGTGGTCTGCAGCGTGATCCAGCGCAGGTCGGTGAAGGCCTCGATGCCCGCTTTGCCACCGAAGCTGCCGATGCCGCTGGCCTTGACGCCACCGAAGGGCATTTGCGGCTCGTCGTGCACAGTCGGGCCGTTGATGTGGCAGATGCCCGACTGGATGCGGCCTGCCACTTGCAGGGCGCGGGCGATGTCTTGGCCAAACACGGCGGACGACAGGCCGTAGGCGTTGTCGTTGGCGCAGGCCACGGCTTCGTCGACCCCGCTGACCCGCACGATGCCCTTGACCGGGCCGAAGGATTCTTCGCTGTAAATCTTCATCGCGGGGGTCACAAAGTCGAGCAAGGTGGCGGGCATCAAGGTGTTGTCGGCGCGTCCACCACACAGCAGCTTGGCGCCCTTGGCGAGCGCGTCGTCGATCAGGGCGTTGCAGCGGTGCACGGTGGCCATGTCGACCACCGAGCCGAGCACCACCGGGCCTTTGGACGTGTCGCGTGGGTCGCCCAGCGGCAGGCTGGACGCCTTGGCGGCGAGTTTGGCGACGAAGGCGTCGGCGATTTTTTCGTCCACGATGATGCGTTCGGTGGACATGCAGATCTGGCCCGAGTTGGCAAACGCGCCAAAGGCGGCGGCGTTCACAGCAGCGTCCAGATCGGCGTCGTCGAGCACCAGCAGCGGGGCCTTGCCGCCGAGTTCCAGCAGCACCGGCTTCAGGTACTTGGCGCAGGTGCCCGCGATGATCTTGCCGACGCTGGTGGAGCCGGTGAAGTTGACGCGGCGCACCGCCGGGTGGGCGATCATGGCCTCGACCACTTCGGCTGCATCGGCGGGCGCATTGGTGATGAAGTTGACAACACCGGGCGGCAGGCCGGCCTCTTGCAGGGCTTCGATGATCAGGCCGTGGGTGGCGGGGCAGAGCTCAGACGCTTTGAGTACCACGGTGTTGCCGCAGGCCAGCGGCACGGCGATGGCGCGGGTGGCCAGGATCACCGGGGCGTTCCACGGCGCCATACCCAGCACCACCCCTGCCGCCTGGCGCACACCCATAGCCAGGCTGCCGGGCACGTCGGATGGAATAACCTCGCCGCTGATTTGCGTGGTGAGCGCGGCGGCTTCGAGCAGGATGCCGGCGGCCAGGTGCACATTGAACCCCGCCCACAGGCCGGATGCACCGGTCTCGGCGGCCATGGCGGCGATGAACTGCGGGGCCTTGGCCTCCAGCGCATGGGCGGTTTTGGTCAACAAGGCGCGGCGCGCACCTGGGCCGGTGCCCGACCAGGCGGGGAAGGCCTTGGCGGCGGCTTCCACGGCGGCGACGGCGTCCTGTGCGGAGGCGGCCGAGGCGGTGGTGGCAACACTCCCGTCCAGCGGATTACGCCGCTCGAAAGTGGCACCGTTGCGGGCGGCGGTGGAGGCGCCGTTGATCAGAAGCGAGATGGTGGTCATGCGGTGTCTCTGTGGTTGCTGAGCTTGCTTTGGTTGCTATTAAAATCATAGCTGTATACGTATGTATTACATGCGCTAGAGGCCATTTAGATGAAGAATTTGACGTTTTTCATGCCACCTCCACCTCCACCTCCACCAGCGTGGGGCGGCTTGCCGACAGCGCCGCACGCAGCACATCGGCCAGCTGATCGGCATCACGCACGGTGACGGCCGCGCAGCCCTGGCCGCGTGCCAGCGCCACAAAGTCCATGCCGGGCAGCTCGGTTCCCTGCAGCACCGCGCCGGGTTTGAAGCCAAACACCGGCGCGAAGTCCTGCAGGGCGGCATAACGGCGGTTCTTCAGAACCACGAAGGTCATGGTTCAACTGGGCGGCGCTCCACAGCGCCTGGATCGCGTACATGCGGGAAAATCGATGAACAGCGCCAGCTCGGTCGAGCCGGGGTTGCCGAACATGGTGGTCATGCCAAAGGCGCGCAGCAGATCGTGCACGGCCTCGCGGACGGTGCGCTTGCCGTCGGTGGGAGCGGGTGGGGAAGCTGGATTCATCGTCATAAGCAGGTCTCCTGGAACTTGCAAAATGGCGCTGCACTGGCGCTGCTGGCGATGGATGGCGGCACGAGCGCGTTATGCGTGCGGGCCAGCGAAGGTGTTTGGCGCCCAAGCTGCAGCGGCTGGCGCGGCTGGCGATGTTGGCGTGCGCAACGCATCAGCCGTGTTCGGGCCGCCTGCAGCAGGATTTCCCGTGTCCGCAGCAGCGACCTTGGCGCTACCTGCTACCTGCTTGAGCGTAGGTCGGCGCTGCGTCCGCTGGCATGGCACTCAGTCTGTGTCGCGCAGCGCGCGCCGCAGAATTTTACCGACCGGGGTTTTGGGCATTTCGCTGCGGAACTCAATCAGCTTGGGCTGTTTGTAGCCGGTAAGCTTGGTTTTGCAGTAGTCGCGCACCTGGGCTTCGTTCAAATCCTGGTGCTTTTTGACGATCACCAGCTTGACGGCTTCGCCGGTCTTGGTGTCAGGCACACCGACCACCGCACATTCAAGTACGCCGTCGATTTGCGAGACCACTTCTTCGATTTCGTTCGGGTAGACGTTAAAGCCGCTGACCAGCACCATGTCTTTTTTGCGGTCGACGATTTTGATGTAACCACGCTCGTCGATGGTGCCGATGTCGCCGGTGCGGAAAAAGCCGTCAGCGGTCATCGCCTGCGCCGTGTCTTCGGGGCGTTGCCAGTAGCCGGCCATCACCTGCGGGCCTTGGATGCAAATTTCGCCGGGCGCACCCAGCGCAACCTCCGTGCCCTCATCGTCCAGCAGGCGCACCACCGTGCTCGGCATCGGCAGGCCAATCGTGCCGCTGTAGGCCAGGCTGTCGACCGGGTTGCAGGTGGCGGACGGGGAGGTTTCCGACAGGCCGTAGCCTTCGCAGATGGGGCAGCCGGTTTTCTCCAGCCAGAGCTTGGCCACCGCGCTTTGCACTGCCATGCCACCGCCGACCGAGATGATCAGGTTTTTCCAGTTGACGCGGTCAAAGTCAGGATGGTTGGCGAGTGCGTTGAACAAGGTGTTGACCGCAGGAAAACAATGGAAGGTGTGCTTGCCCAGCTCTTTCAGTACTGCGCCCAGGTCGCGTGGGTTAGGAATCAGAATGTTGGCGCCGCCCATGCGCAGGCTCAGCATCATGTTGGCCGTGAAGCCAAAAATATGGTAAAGCGGCAAGGCGCAGACTGAGACGATGGGCTCGCCAGGCGGTACTTTTTTGAGCGCCGGTTGGTACCAGGCTTCGCACTGGATGACGTTGGCAACCAGGTTGCGGTGCAGCAGCACCGCGCCCTTGGCGACGCCGGTGGTGCCGCCGGTGTATTGCAGCACGGCGATATCGTCGAGCGTCAGCGGCACGGGGCGCAAGACGCCGGTGCCGCCTTGCGTCAAAGCGTCGCCAAAGCGCACGGCCTGGGGCAAGGAGAAGGCGGGAACCATTTTTTTGACATGGCGCAGCACGAAGTTGACCACGCCGCCTTTGAGCGCTCCGAGCGAGTCGCCCAGGGTGCACAAGACGACGTGTTTGACAGCGGTCTGCGTCAGCACTTGCTGGAGCGTGGCGGCAAAGTTCTCGATGATGACGATCGCCTTGGCCCCCGAGTCGCTGAGCTGGTGCGCCAGTTCGCGTGCGGTGTAGAGCGGGTTGACGTTCACCACAACGTAGCCAGCGCGCAAAATCGCCGCAACCACCACCGGGTACTGCGGCATATTGGGCAGCATGATCGCCACGCGGTCGCCCTGGGCCAGTCCCAGGCTTTGCAAATAGACGCCCAGGGCGCGGCTTTGTTGGTCGGTTTGGGCGTAGCTGGTGCGCGTGCCCATGAAGTGGTAGGCGGTGCGGTCGGCATATTTTTGGAAGCTTTCTTCCATCAAGGCCACCAGCGAGGTATAGGCCTCGGGCTGGATTTGGGCAGGCACGCCCTCGGGGTAACTCTTGAGCCAGCTGTATTCAGTCATGGTTTTGTCTCCAAAGTATGCGTTGTGAAAACACCAGCCTGTTGGCTCGGCGCAACCGGTTTATGGTTTTTGTGAACCGCAACCGGTGTCTGCGTGAATCGTGAATCCACCTGCGACAGGACGGCTAGTCCAGCGCCTTGCCCATGTCTTCCACCACTTTTTTGGCGTCGCCAAACACCATCATGGTTTTGTCCATGTAGAAAAGCTCGTTGTCCAGCCCGGCGTAGCCGGCCGCCATCGAGCGCTTGTTCACGATCACGGTCTTGGCTTTGTAGGCTTCCAAAATCGGCATTCCGTAGATGGCGCTGCCCTTGGTGTGTGCGGCGGGGTTCACCACGTCGTTGGCCCCCAGAATGATGGCCACATCCACCTGGCCGAATTCGCCGTTGATGTCGTCCATCTCGAACACCTGGTCGTACGGCACTTCGGCCTCGGCCAGCAACACGTTCATATGACCGGGCATGCGCCCAGCCACCGGGTGGATGGCGTATTTGACGGTGATGCCCTTGTCGGTCAACTTTTGCGCCAGCTCTTTCACAGCGTGCTGCGCACGGGCAACGGCCAGACCGTAGCCGGGCACGATCACCACGGTTTCGGCATTGCCGAGCACAAAGGCCGCGTCGTCGGCGCTGCCGCTCTTGACCGGGCGTTGCTCTTGCGCGGCCGCCGTTGCGCTGACCGCAGCGCCGCCAAAGCCACCCAAAATGACGTTGAAGAACGAGCGGTTCATGGCCTTGCACATGATGTAGCTGAGGATGGCGCCCGAGCTGCCCACCAGCGAGCCGGCAATGATCAGCATGCTGTTGTTCAGGCTAAAACCAATACCTGCCGCCGCCCAGCCCGAGTAGCTGTTGAGCATGGACACCACCACCGGCATGTCGGCCCCGCCGATGGGGATGATGATCAGCACCCCCATCACAAAGGCCAGTGCCAGCATGGCGAAGAAGGCCGTCCAGCTCTCGGTTGCAACGAACAACAGGCCCAGGCCGAGGGTTGTCAGCCCCAGCAGCAGGTTGAGCAGGTGCTGACCTTTGAACTGCACCGGCGTGCCTTGGAACAGGCGAAACTTGTACTTGCCCGACAGTTTGCCAAAGGCAATCACCGAGCCGCTGAAGGTGAGTGCACCAATCGCTGCACCCAAGAACAGCTCGAACCGGTTGCCATAAGGAATGGGGTTGCGGCTCAAGCCCTCGAACAGCAGCAAACCCTGCGCTGTCTGGCTTCCCAGCACGGTTGCCACCGGCGCGCTGACGATGCCAAAGGCCCAGGGCTCGGCCACGGCGGCGACCGCGATGAAGACTGCGGCCAAGCCGATCATGCTGTGCATGAAGGCCACCAGCTCGGGCATCTTGGTCATCTCCACCCGGCTTGCCATATAGGAGCCGATTCCGCCGCCGAGCACCAGGCCGCCGAGCACATAGGTCATGCCGACCGCCTTGCCACCGGCCAACTCGACGATCAAGGCGGCTGTGGTGAGTACGGCAATCAGCATGCCGCCCATGCCAAACAGGTTGCCACGGATCGAGGTGGTGGGGTGTGACAAGCCTTTTAAAGCCTGGATGAAGCAAACGCTGGCGATCAGGTAGAGCAGCGTGACAAGGTTCATGCTCATTGGGCTGCTCCGTGGTTGGCTGCTTTGTCAGCCGCTTTGGCGGCTGGGGCTTTCTTTTCCTTTTTACGGAACATCTCCAGCATTCGGCGCGTTACCAAAAAGCCACCAAAGACGTTCACTGCCGCCAGTGCCACGGCCAGCACACCCATGGTGCGGCCCAGCGTGGTCTCGGTCAGCGCAGCGGCCAGCATGGCGCCAACGATGACGATGGCCGAGATGGCATTGGTCACCGCCATCAGCGGTGTGTGCAGTGCGGGGGTGACGGTCCAAACGACGTGGTAACCCACGTAGATGGCCAGCACAAAAATGATCAGGTTGATCAGTGTGGGGGAAACAGCATCCATGGCAAGGCCTTCTTTTGTTGTTTATTTGCGTTTGACTTCACCGCCCTGCGCCATCAGGCAGGCTGCCACGATGTCGTCATTCAGGTCGATATTCAGGGTGGCATCCGGGGTGATGATCAGCTTCAGGAAGTCGAGCACGTTGCGTGCATACAGCGCGCTGGCGTCGGCCGCCACACGTGCAGCCAGATTGGTTTCACCCACCAGAGTCACGCCGTGTTTCACCACGGTTTTGTCGGCCTCGGACAAGGGGCAGTTGCCGCCGCCGTTGGGGCCTTTGCCGGCGGCGATGTCGATGATGACCGAGCCGGGTTTCATGCTCTTCACCATGTCTTCGGTGATGAGGGTGGGCGCGGCACGACCGGGGATTAGCGCGGTGGAAATCACAATGTCGGCCTGCGCCACGCGTTTGGCCACCTCGACCTGCTGGCGTGCGAGCCAGCTCGGGGGCATGGGTTTGGCGTAACCACCCACACCCTGGGCGGCATCTTTTTCTTCGTCGGTGTCGTAGGACACCTCGATGAATTTGCCGCCAAGAGACTCAACCTGCTCCTTCACGCTGGGGCGCACGTCGGACGCCTCAATCACCGCGCCCAGGCGTTTGGCCGTGGCAATCGCCTGCAAGCCCGCCACACCCACACCCAACACCACCACACGCGCCGCTTTGACGGTGCCGGCTGCGGTCATCAGCATGGGGAAGAAACGTTGGTACTGGTCGGCGGCGATCATCACTGCCTTGTAGCCCGCGATATTCGCCTGCGATGACAGCACGTCCATGCTCTGTGCGCGGGTGGTTCGCGGTGCCGCTTCGAGTGCAAAAGCATTCAACTGCGCCGCTGCCAATTGCTGCAAGCCTTCAGCATCGAAGGGGTTGAGCATGCCGACCAGGGTGCTGCCAGCGTGCATCAGTGCCAGCTCGGCAGGCGAGGGCGCGCGCACTTTGAGCACCAGCTCGGCGCCGAACGCGCCAGGCTTATCCCAGATTTCGGCGCCTGCCGCAATGTAGGCGGCGTCGGTCACGCTGGCGGCGACGCCGGCGCCAGACTGGATCCGTAGCACGTGGCCTTGGGCCACCAATTTTTTTACCGTCTCGGGTGTGACCGCGACCCGGGTCTCTCCCGCGATGGTCTCGGCGGGTACGCCTATTAGCATGGATGCTTCCTTGTGCTGGATTGCTGAGAAATCAAGACTTACGCAAAACCCCCACAGCCCGTGTTTGTAAAAATCCGTCAACGCCATCGGCTGCGTCAAGTGAGCCGGTTTGCGTAAGTCCTGGAAATATGACGTGCTTGCTGCTCGGTTGTGGTTGCGCCTGTCAGGGGAGCACAAGCTTACCCCAAGCGCTTGCCCCGCAGCGTGCAGGTATGTCCGGTAAGCGCGCTTCGCAGCGCCCTTGCCCAGGCTGGATAATCGGTAGATGCCCACCCGCCTTCATGCCGCAGCCATCTTTGAACGCCCACCCGGCACCGGGTGGCAGCGCTGATGAATACGCTGATGGATGCGATGGGGAGTGCCGTCTTGCTTGGCGGGGCGGCTTTTGCCGCAGGTGGGCTGAACGCGATGGCCGGCGGCGGTAGCTTTTTGACCTTTCCGGCGCTGATTTTTGTCGGCGTGCCCCCGATTGCCGCCAACGCCACCAGCGCACTCGCGGTCAGCCCTGGCTATTTGGGCGGCGTGTTGGGCTTTCGGGCTGAACTGGGTGCCCTGCCCGCCCGGCTGCTACGCCAGGAAGTGCTGATTTCCGCCGTGGGCGGTCTGTGTGGCGCGGTGCTGCTGTTGACAACCCCGGCCAAACTGTTCTCGGGCCTGGTGCCTTGGCTGCTTTGGTTCGCCACCGTGTTGTTTGCCGTGGGGCCTTGGCTTGCGCGCAGGGCAAGCGGGGAGGCGGGCGGCAACAGCCCAGGTCTGGCTGCGTGGCGCGCCCCCGGCCTGTTCCTGGTCGCCATTTACGGCGGGTATTTCAACGGCGGTTTGGGCATTTTGTTGATGGCCTTGTACACACTCACCGGCGAGGCCCGTATCAACACTGTTAACGCGCTCAAAAACCTGAACTCACTGGTGTTGTCGGTGCTGTCGGTGGTGGCCTTTGCCTGGGCCGGCTCCATCGTCTGGCAGCACGCTGCGCTGATGATGGTGGCCGCCACCCTGGGCGGCTTTGCCGGTGCCCGGCTAGCCCGCCGCCTGCCGCTGGCGTGGGTGCGCGCTGCAGTGATCACCATCGGCAGCGCCATGGGCCTGGTGTTTTTTCTCCGGGGGTAATGCGCATGGAATCCCAACACACCGAATGCAAAGAGACTTGGCGCGATGACTATCTGCGCTGGGTGTGCGGCTTTGCCAATGCGCAAGGTGGGCGCTTGCTGCTGGGGATGAACGACCGAGGCCAAGTGGTGGGCCTGCCCGGCGCCTCCACGCGTTTTCTTTCGTGCCGGCGAGATTGAGGCCTGGGGCCGTGGGGCGGGGCGTATTTTTGCGGCCTGCCGTGCTGCGGGCGTGCCCGAGCCGGTGCTGCGCTATGAGCCGCACGATATGTGGCTGGAATTTGCGTTTGGCCAGGCGTATTTGAAGGCGGCAGGGCGGGGACAGGCCGAACAAGTCACCCCCGATGTCACCCCCTATGTTGTACGTATGCTGGAGGGCGTGCTTGGCGAGATGGGTCGCGCAGAACTGATCACGACTTACGCAAAAATCCACAGGTAGCGTTTTTCAACAAGCTTAGACGCTACAGGTAGTGTCTATCAACAAGGTTTGCGTAAGTCCTACTGATGTCCACGCTGAACCTGAAAGATGAAAAGCATTTCCGCCAGCATTACCTGCAGTCAGCCTTGGGTGCTGGCTTGCTGGCGATGACGGTGCCCGACAGGCCAAAGAGTCGGCTTCAAAAACACACATTGACAGCGCTAGGGCGGCAGTGGCTTGCACGGGATTGGGTTGGCCTGGCCCCATGCCGCGCAGCCGACACTGCCTACAATTTCACCCTATGGCAAAACAACGCATCGTGGTCGGTTTAAGTGGCGGCGTCGACTCCGCAGTAACAGCGCATCTGCTCCAGCAGCAAGGCCATGAGGTGGTTGCGATCTTCATGAAAAACTGGGAGGACGATGACGACAGCGCCTACTGCGCGTCCAACGTCGACTTTATTGATGCGGCGGCTGTCGCCGATGTGCTTGGTATCGAGATTGAGCATGTCAACTTTGCCGCCGAATACAAAGACCGGGTTTTTGCCGAGTTCCTGCGCGAATACCGCGCCGGGCGCACGCCCAACCCCGACATCCTGTGCAATGCCGAGATCAAGTTCAAAGCCTTTCTCGACCACGCTTTGCGCCTGGGGGCTGACAAAATCGCAACCGGCCATTACGCCCGTGTGCGGCTCAATCCCGCCAGCCAGCAGCATGAGTTGCTCAAAGGCTTGGATGCGGGCAAGGATCAGAGCTATTTTTTGCACCGACTGAACCAGGCGCAGCTGGCGCAGACCCTGTTCCCGCTTGGCGCGCTGCACAAAACCGAGGTGCGCCGCATCGCCGATGAGATTGGCCTGCCGAACGCGAAGAAGAAAGATTCGACCGGGATTTGCTTCATTGGCGAGCGCCCGTTCCGCGACTTCTTGAACCGCTACATCGCCAAAGAGCCCGGTGCGATCAAGGACGAGCGCGGTCGCGTGCTAGGCCAGCACCAGGGTTTGAGCTTTTACACGCTGGGCCAGCGCCAAGGCCTGGGTATTGGCGGCGTCAAGACCAAGGGCGCACAGCGCGGCGGTGGCGACCATGCACCCTGGTTCGTCGCCCGCAAAGACCTGTCCAGCAACACTTTGTGGGTGGTGCAAGGCCATGACCACGCCTGGTTGCAGTCTTCGCAGCTCGACGCCTTGGATGGCAGCTGGGTCAGCGGCAACGCGCCCAAGCCCGGCCTGTACAGCGCCAAAACCCGTTACCGCCAAGCCGACGCCGCCTGCACGCTGACGGCGTCGGGCGCGCAGCAGTTCAGCCTGGCCTTCCCCTTGGCCCAATGGGCTGTCACGCCGGGCCAGTCGGCGGTGCTGTACGACGGCGAGGTCTGCCTTGGCGGCGGCGTGATTACAGCGTCGCTGTAAACCGCGCAGCTCAGGCGGCAGTGGTTGGTGACGGGGCCGGGATCGCCAGCCCACGCACCACGGCTGGGCGCGCCACAAAGGCCGCCAGCACCCGCTGCACGTTGTGAAAGTCGCCAAAACCAACCAGCTCGGCGGCTTCGTAAAAGCCCACCAGATTGCGCACCCAAGGCCAAATGGCGATGTCGGCAATGCTGTATGTCTCGCCCATGATCCAGGCACGGTCCACCACGCGTTGTTCCAGCACGCCCAGCAAGCGCCGGGCCTCTGCCACATAGCGGTCGCGTGGGCGTTTGTCGGCGTAGTCTTTGCCGGCAAATTTGTGGAAGAAGCCGAGTTGTCCAAACATCGGCCCCACGCCGCCCATTTGCCACATCAGCCATTGCAGGGTTTGGTAGCGGGCCGCTGGGTCCAAGGGCAGGCCTTGGCCGGTTTTTTCGGCCAAATAAATCAAAATTGCACCGCTCTCGAACAAGGCCAGCGGCTTGCCGCCCGGGCCGTTCGGGTCGAGGATGGCCGGGATTTTATGGTTCGGGTTGAGCGAGAGAAAGGCCGGTGAAAACTGGTCGTTGGTCTCAAAACTTACCAAGTGCGGCTCATAGGGCAGGCCAATTTCTTCCAGCATGATCGAGACTTTGACGCCGTTGGGCGTGGGTAACGAATACAGCTGCAAGCGCTCGGGCTGCCGGGCCGGCCAGCGCTGGGTGATGGGAAAAATGGAGAGATCGGTCATGGATGTCCAGGTGGTCAGCGAGGCGTGGGTGGCGCAGGGCCATTGGAGAGGTGAGCGTTTTAAGATCCTAGCGCTTATTCAGCAAGTCTTTACAGCTATGGTTTGCGAAGTGGCATCGGCAAGGCACTAAAATCGCGCCCGTCCATCTCTGAAAGAGCGTCACTGTAGTCTTTTTCAGGGTGGCGGTTTTTATGTGCCATGGCTGCTGCGCCGGCTGTCACCTTGGATGGGTGGCTCACCCAGGCGCTGCGCGATTGGCTTGTTTCACCCACCGTTCCCCCTATGTCCACTCCTCACATTTTTGTGGCAGCCGCACCTGCCAAACGCCGTCTGTACAAGTCCTTGTATGTTCAGGTGCTTGCCGCCGTGGTCATCGGCATTTTGCTCGGCCACTATTACCCGTCGCTTGGCGAGACCATGAAGCCGCTTGGTGACGGCTTCATCAAGCTCATCAAAATGCTGATTGCGCCGATTATTTTCTGTACAGTCGTCGTCGGCATTGCGGGTATGGAAGATATGAAGAAAGTCGGCAAGACCGGAGGTTTGGCGCTGCTGTATTTTGAAGTTGTCAGCACCATCGCACTGGTCATTGGCTTGATCGTGGTGAACCTGCTGCAACCGGGTGCGGGCATGAATGTGGATGCCGCAACGCTTGATACCAGCAGCATCGCGGCCTACACCGGGCCTGGCAAGATGGCCAGTACCACCGAGTTTTTAATGGGCATCATCCCGAACACGCTGGTCGGTGCGTTTGCCAAGGGCGACATTCTGCAAGTGCTGGTGATTGCCGTGATGTTCGGCTTTGCCTTGCACCGCTTTGGCGGTCGCGGCACGCTGGTGTTTGATTTCATCGAGAAAAGCTCGCATGTCATGTTCACCATGGTGGGTTATGTGATGAAAGTGGCACCGATTGGTGCCTTTGGTGCCATGGCCTTCACCATCGGCAAGTACGGCGTCGTCACCCTGTTCTCACTCGCCAAGCTGATGGGCGCGTTCTACCTGACCTGCTTTTTGTTCGTCTTTTTGGTGCTGGGCGCGATTGCCAAAATGCACGGCTTCAGCATCTGGAAATTCATCAAGTACATCAAGGAAGAGTTGCTGATCGTGCTCGGCACCTCGTCCAGCGAGACCGTGCTGCCGCGCATGATGGAGAAAATGGAGCAACTCGGCGCCAAGAAATCCACCGTCGGCCTGGTGATTCCCACCGGTTACTCATTCAACCTCGACGGCACGTCGATCTACCTGACGATGGCTGCCGTCTTTATCGCCCAGGCCACCAACACCCCCATGACGCTGACCCAGGAGCTGACGCTGCTGGCGGTGTTGCTGCTGACCTCCAAGGGTGCCGCCGGCATCACTGGGAGCGGCTTCATTGTGCTGGCGGCTACGTTGGCGGCCGTCGGCACGGTGCCGGTCGCCGGGCTGACGCTGATTTTGGGCATCGACCGCTTCATGTCGGAGGCGCGCGCGCTGACCAATTTGGTCGGTAACGGCGTTGCCACGCTGGTGGTTGCCAAATGGACCGGCGATCTGGATACCGAGCAACTCGACGCTGCGTTGAATAACCGCGTTGTGCCGGGGATGGAAGGTGTCGCGGCCAACGAGGGGGAAACCCCTGCGAACGCCGCGCCTGCGACCCAGTCCTTGCCCAAGCCTGTCACCGAGCAGATGCAACGCTCGGCCTAAGTGCTTTGCGTGCTACGGCACGCAGCCGCCAGCGCATGCCTGGCATTGCTGTTCTGTCGCAGCAGGATCAGGCCAGGCGCTCACGCCGCGCCCGCACCGCGTGCGCCAGCCCCTGCAACAGTGGCAGCGTCTGCGCCATGCTGATGCAGGCATCGGTCAGCGAGACGCCGTGCCGCAAAGGCTGGCCAGCGACGATGTCTTGGCGGCCTTCGGCCAGGTGGCTCTCGACCATCACGCCCGTGATGCGCTTGTCGCCGGCTTGGATTTGTGCGGCGATGTGGGCGGCGACCTCGATCTGCTTGTGGTGCTGCTTGCTGCTGTTGGCATGCGATACATCCACCATCACCTGCTCGCGCAGCCCCGCTGCCGCCAGCAAAGCACAGGCCGCGTCAATGTCAGCGCAGGCGTAATTGGGCTGCTTGCCGCCGCGCAGGATGAGGTGGCAGTCGGGGTTGCCCCGGGTCTCGAAAATCGCCGCCTGTCCCATCTTGGTCATGCCCATGAAGGCATGCGCGGCTTGTGCGGCCAAGATCGCGTCGCTGGCAACCTTGACGCCGCCGTCTGTGCCATTTTTAAAGCCGACCGGGCACGACAGACCGCTGGCGAGTTGGCGGTGGCTCTGGCTCTCGGTGGTACGGGCGCCAATCGCACCCCAGCTGACCAAGTCGCTGATGAACTGCGGACTGAGCAAGTCCAAGAATTCCGTGCCCACCGGCAGGCCCAGCGCCAGCACGTCGAGCAGCAACTGGCGTGCCAGCTCCAGCCCTTGGTTGATGGCAAAGCTGCCGTCCAGCTGCGGATCGTTGATGTAGCCCTTCCAGCCGACCGTGGTGCGTGGCTTCTCAAAATACACCCGCATCACCAGCAGCAAATCGTCTTGCAGCGCATCGGCTTGGGCTTTGAGCTGGCGCGCATAGTCCAGGGCCTGCGCGTGATCGTGGATGGAGCAAGGGCCGACGACAACGATCAAGCGGTCATCCGAGCCGTGCAGCACGCGGGCAATGGCGGCGCGGCTGTGTTCGACCAGGGCTTGCGTGCTGGCCGGTGCGGGCAGCCATTCCTGCAACAACGCAGGGGTGATCAGCGGACGCACCGCGCTGATGCGGATGTCGTCGGTGCGGGTGGCGTCGATGGTTGTGAGGGGGGCCGGGCGGGTGTGGATGGTCATGGGCACGATTGTTGGTGGAGAAAAGACGCTTAGGGAGTTTGGCCGCTGAGGTCAAACCTTGATTTTGGCTTGGGCATCAAAGCCCTTGGATGCGTTGTCAGGCCGCGCGTTGCAAGCCCGGGTTTGGAGCCCGCTGTGCTCCTTCTTTCCGATCTGCCCTCGCTGGGGCTCCATTTCGCTTCGATGCCGACAAGTCCGACAGGCTCCTAGCCTTTTTGTGGTGAGCTCAGGGCGCCGATCCGCCCACCGAGCAATACCACGGCCAGTGACAGCACCACCAGCGCGATGCCGCCGGCTTGCCAGGCGGTCACGCTCTCGCCCAGCAGCAGCGCACCGGCGCTCAGGCCAATGACGGGCACGGCCAGGCTGAACGGGGCGATGCGGTTGGCCGGGTGGCGTTTGAGCAGCAGCGTCCACAGGCCGTAGCCGGCAATGCTGGAAACCCAGCCCAGGTAGGCCAGCGCTGGCCAGACTTGCCAGGGCGCGCCAAGCCAGGCCCAGCGGCTGGCCGGAGGGTCGAACAGCAGCGACAGCAGGAGAAAGGGAAGGATTGGCACCAAGCTGGCCCAGACCACATAGGCCAGCGGGTTGAAGTCTTGGCTGCTGGCCTGCGCTTTGCGCGTGACGATGTTGGCGGCGGCCCACATGGCTGCGGCCAGCACTGTCAGCACAAAGCCGCCGACAGTGGTGACGCCGACACCGGCGGGCGCAACATAGTTCATGGCAAAGCAGAGCAACCCGCCAGCGGCCAGCAACAGGCCTATGCGCAGGGGCCTGCCAATGCCTTCGCCCAGCAGCAGCAGACTGAACACGGCGGTGAAGAAGACCTGGGTTTGCAGCAGCACCGAGGCCAGTCCCGAGGTCATGCCGAATTGCAAGGCGGTGAACAGCAGGCCAAATTGGCCCACACCTTGGGTCAGGCCAAACCCGGCCACCCACTTCCAGTGCAGGCGCGGCGGGCGCACCACCAGCGCCAGTGGCAGCAGCGCAAACATATAGCGCGCCGCGCCGAGCTGGAAAGCTGTGAAGTAGTCCAGCGCGTACTTCATCACGACGAAGTTCAGCCCCCATGCCAGCACCACAAACAGCGCTGCCGCAAGGTCGCGTCGGCTCAGTGCACGGCTCATCGCGCCGTACTGGTGGTGGTGCTGGTGCTGGTGGTGGCCGGTGTTGGCGCTGCGCCCTCCTTTGTCACCAGCCAGATGCCGGAGCAAACCAGCAGCAGGGCGAGGGCGTTTTTCCACTCCAAAAAGCGCTCGTTCAAGAACCAGGCGGACAGCAGCGTGCCAAAAATCGGCACCATGAAGTTGAACACCGTGACCATGCTGACGCGGTTGTATTTGAGCAAAATCGTCCACAACGAAAATGCCGCCGACGACAGCACGACCAGGTACAGCAGCAGGGCGCTGGAGGCGAGCGTGAAGCCGCTCAAGTGGCCGCCGCTGGCCCAGCCGATCAGCAGCAGGGCGACGCCGCCAATGGCCAGCTGGTAGCCGGTCAAGACCACCGAGTCGATCTGCTGCGAAAGTTTCTTTCCGTAAATACTGGCCGCCGACAGCACCAGCGCGGCCAGCACCACAGCACCCTCGCCCAGCAGGCTGAAATCCAGCTGCAAGCCATTGCCACCAAAATTGACCACCATCACGCCGACAAAACCCACCAGGCAGCCCAGTACTTTGTTGAAACTCAGGCGGTCGTTGTGGTAAATAAAATGCGCGAGCAGCACGCTAAAGAAGGTTCCTGTGGCGTTCATGATCGAGCTTTTGACGCCTGTGGTGTGGGCCAAGCCGATGTAGAAAAACAGGTATTGCAAGCTGGTTTGGGTCAGGCCGAGCAAGCCCATTTGGCCCAGCGTGCGGCGCTCAAAGTGCCAGATTTTCTTGCCGCCCAGTGCGGCAATGGCCAGCAGCACCGCGCCCGCAGCAAAGAAGCGGTAACCGGCGAAGACCAGTTGGCTGGGAATGTCCGCCGGCGCAATGCCAAACAAGGCGTAGCCGTTTTTGATCGCCGGGTAGGCGCTGCCCCAGAGCAGGCAGCACAGGGTGGCGATCACAAAGACGACTCTGCGATGGGTGAAAAATACGTTGGCGTTCAAGGAATGTCTCCGATACGCATGGGACGGCGGACAGCTGCCGTGCAGCCAAGCCGGGCGAGTCTACGGCAGATGGCGCGCGGTTGCTGGCACGTCTGGGATGTGGCCGCAACGTGCCGGCCTGGTGGCGGTCGGTGCGGTGCTGGGCCAAGGCCGACCGGTTCAGGCCCGGCGGCAAGAGCTTGGCTCATTGCGGGCTTGGCGCGGCTTGGCTGTTCAGCCGCGCCAAGGCGGCGAGGATGGCGGCGTCGCTCGACTGCTGGAAAACGCGCAGGCCGAATTCGGGCAGGATCGCCAGCAGGTGGTCAAAGATGTCGGCCTGGATGCGCTCGTAGACGGCCCAGCGGATGTCGTTGGTAAAGCAGTAAATCTCCAGCGGCAGACCGGTCGAATCGGGCTGCAGTTGCCGCACCAGCAGCGTCATGTCTTGGTGAATCCCTGGGTGTTGGCGCAGGTAGCGTTCTACATAGGCGCGGAAGGTTCCAAGATTGGTGACGTTGCGCGCATTGATCTCGGCCTGGCCGCGTGCTGCAAGGCCGGCATTCCAGTTGTCAATCTCTTTTTGGGTTGCCTCCATGTAGTCATTGAGCAGGCTGAAGCTGCGCATATGGCGGCGCTCGGCATCGTCCAAAAAGCGCACGCTGTGCTGGTCCAAGAACAGCGAGCGCTTGATCCGTCGGCCACCGGCCTCGCTCATGCCGCGCCAGTTTTTGAACGAATCGCTGATCAGGCGCTTGGTCGGGATGGTGGTGATGGTCTTGTCCCAGTTCTGCACCTTGACCGTGTGCAGTGCGATGTCGATCACGTCGCCATCGGCGTTTTGCTGCGGCATCTCGATCCAGTCGCCGACCCGCACCATGTTGTTCGAGCTGATCTGCAAACTCGCCACCAGCGACAGCAGCGTGTCCTGGAACACGAGCAGCAGCACCGCCATCATGGCGCCCAGGCCGGACAGCAAAATCAGTGGCGAGCGGTCGAGCAGGGTTGCCAGCAGCAGCACGCCTGCGACCACATAGACAACGATTTTTAGCAGTTGCAAATAGCCCTTGACCGGTTTGCTGTTGGCGTCGGGGCGGCGCTCGTAGAGCTGGTTGACCAAGTCCAGCGTCTTTCCCACCGCCAGCGCCAGGGTCAGGATGATGAAGGCACTGCAAACATTGCGCACCACCAAGACCACGGCGTTTGGCAAATGCGGCACTGCGTCGACCCCGAGCCAGAGCACCAGCGCCGGGATCACATTGGCCAGCCGTGGGATGACGCGCAGCTGGCTGTTGGGTGTCTCGAGCAGGGCGCTGGCGTGCAAAGCGTTGCGCAATCCGCGCAATAAGACCCGCTTGGTCACCCAGTTCGCCAACCAGGCCAGCAGCAGCAAAGCGCAGACGGCGATCACGTCATAGGTCCAGGGAAAGGGCTCTAGGGTCTTTTGCAGTACGTCGAAGGTTTCATTCATCGTCAGATTCCACGCTTAAGGCGCAGGATAAAAATTCAATAAAATACATTGTTTGCGCATATGTATAAACGATTTATTGCTATCAATTTATATTTAACAGGGCTTGCCTGCATGGATGGGCATGCCGCCGCCCTCAGGCTTGCTGCGTCCCGCCGGCGACGCAAGGCCTATTGTGCGGGCCAGTACCATTGCAGACTTTGCCCCGGTTGTGCCGTATGTGCCCTGCATGTGCGCCGCAGCCCAGCCGAGGCGCAACCATCCTTTGAACGCCTGAGCGCACACGCCGCAGCCTGACCCGATGACCCCCGTCTCTACACCTGACCAAATCCTAGGCCAACTTGTCCGTTTGCTGCAACTCGTGCCCCAAGGCGACGACAACTTTCGCGGCGACAGCGAAGACATCGGCACCCCCAACGTCTTTGGCGGCCAGGTGCTGGGCCAAGCGCTGGTGGCCGCCAGCCGAACTGTCGCTGCGCCCATCCACTCACTGCATGCCTACTTCTTGCTGCCCGGCGACAAGCGCGCGCCGATCGACTACCGGGTTGAGCGGGTTCGCGATGGCCGCAGCTTTGCCACCCGGCGCGTCGTGGCGACGCAGCAAGAACGCACTATTTTTACCATGATGGCGTCCTTTCATACGCCCGAGCCCGGCGCTTTTGCGCACCAAAGCAGCATGCCGAGCGCGCCCGAGCCCGAGGCCTTGCACAGCGAAGCTGCCTTGTGCCGGGCCCAGGCGGCGCGGCTGCCGCCGGGTTGGCGCGGCGAGACCGAGCCGCCGATTGAATTTCGTGCGGTCGAGCCGCTCGACTGGTTGAGCCCGGCCGTGCGCCCAGCGGATTGCCAGCTCTGGCTGCGTGCCTGCGCTGCGCTGGCGGATGACCCGGTGCTGCACTGCGCCTTGCTGGCCTACGCCAGCGACCACGGCCTGCTGCGCGCTGCGCTGATGCCGCACGGCCTGAGTTTTATGCAGCCGAAGTTGCGTGCCGCAAGTCTGGACCACGCGATGTGGTTCCACCGCGATTTTCGTATCGACGACTGGCTTTTGTACGCCATCGACTCCCCCAGCGGCGGCGGCGCGCGCGCCCTGTGCCGGGGTGAAATCTACGCCCGTGATGGCCGCTTGGTGGCCTCGGTCGCGCAAGAAGGCATGGTGCGGGTGCTGACTCCGCCGGTCTGAGCCGCGCTGCCGCGCCAACGCTCGCGAACCGCGCCGTCAGGTGCGTCAGGTGCGCCCGGCGTGCCAGCACGCCCGCCAAGCTGTGCCAGAATCCTGCGCGCAAGCCCCCTCCAACACCTTTAGGACTTACGCAAAACCGCCCTGGCGTCGTTTTTTTGACCAGCCGTACTGGGAGTGCTGTCTGCGGAAAAATGCCTAGCCAGGACAATTTTGCGTAAGTCCTGACCTTATAACGACACAGACACCCATGCCCAAAGTCATTCACTCCATCCTGCTCGGTCTGGTTCTGGGCGCTACCGCCCACGCCCACGCCGCCACCGAACTTGCGCTCTATGGTCTGGTCGACCTTGGGCTGGTTTATGACAAAACCAGCGGCAAAGCTTCCAACCTGGCCATCGACAGCGGCAACACCGCTGGCTCGCGCTGGGGCCTGCGCGGCAGCGAAGAGCTCAGCGCCGGCCTGCAAGCTGTGTACCTGCTGGAGAGTGGCGTGAGCGCCGACACCGGCGCCTTGGGCCAAAACGGCCGATTGTTTGGCCGCTGGGCCTATGTTGGCCTGGCTGGCAGCGCCGCCGAGTTGCGCTTGGGCCGGCAGTGGAACCTGGGCCGCGAATGGGGCGGCCTGGCCACCCCGTTTGGCATCGCCTGGTCCAACGCCGCCTTGGGTGCGACTTTTGGCTACAACGATGGCGATTTTGGCGGCAGCGGCATTCTCGACAATGTCGCCATGCTGCGCTCTAAGAAATACGCGGGCTTCGAGGCTGCTGCCGGCTACAGCCTTTCTGCCGACGGCAATGAGGTGCCGGGCGATGCCAACAACGACAGGGTTTTTACCAGCGGCCTGCGCTACAGCCAAGGGCCGTTGCAAGCCGCTTTGACCTATGAAAACCTGCATGTCGATGCGCGCCGACGGGCGCTCCAGAAGCCGGCCCGGGACGCCAACAACGTGCAGTTTGCCGCCGCCTATGACTTCAAAGTGCTGCGTCTGCATGGCGGTGTGGGCCGGGTCGCGGGCAGCAACAAAGGCCCGGCGCGCAACCTGCGGCGCGACTACGCTTACAGCTTTGGCGCGCGGGTGCCGGTTGGCACGGCAGGCGCGCTCTTGACCGCCTGGCAACACAGTGCGCACAGCAAAATCAAGGTTTTTTCGCTCGGCTACCAGCACGACTTGTCCAAGCGCAGCGCGCTCTACACCTTCTTCAACCACACCCGCACGCGTGACTTCGCCAGCATGGACGATGTCGCACGACGCCAATTCAGCATCGGCCTGCGGCATCGGTTTTAAGCCGTCCGCGAAGCCCTTCAGCCCTTCAGCCCTTCAGCCCTTCAGCAGGCTCGCTACTTTCAGCACTTTCAGCACTTTCTCCAGCTTCGCCACATGCCCCAACTTCACCACGCCCTTCGGCTCCCACGCCTCCAACCCCTGGTCCTGGCCTTGCTGTGCCTGGGCAGCCTGAGCAGCCACAGCGCCGACATAGCTTCGGCCGCTTGCAAAACCACCGCCCAATGCCAGGCCGAGGCCGACCGCATGCGCGGCACCATCAGCAAAGATGCGACCAGCGCCCAGGCCAAGGCGCAAGACCAGTTCTACTGGATCGGGCGCATCAACATGGCCTCCACCGTGATGCTGCTGGAAGAAGGCATCATCCCGGCCAAGCTGGCGCAGCCAATTGCCCAGGGCGTGCAGTACGCCATTGCGCAAGCCGAGCAGGCCGACGGCAAACGGCCCCGGGATGTGCTGCAAATCGAGCGCATCATTGCCGAAAAAGCCGGGCCCGAGGCCACCCTGATCCACTCCGGGCGCAGCCGCCAAGACATGCTCGCAACCTACCGCGTAGCGCACCTGCGTACCGCCGTGCTCGACACCGCAGAGGCCTTGCTGCAAGCGCGCCAAGCCTTGCTCAAACTTGCCAGCCAGCACACCGAAACCTTTGTGCCCGCCTACACCAACGGCGTGCAGGCCCAGCCCACCAGCTACGCGCATTACCTGCTGGCCTTTGCCGACTCCTTTGCCCGCGACAGCCAACGCCTGCAAGAGCTCTACGCCCGGCTCAACCTGAGCCCCATGGGCACGGCCGTGCTGGCCAACTCCAGCTGGCCACTGAGTCGGCCACGGCTGGCCGAATTGCTCGGCTTTGACGGCTTGGTGTTGAATTCTTACGACGCCGGCCAAGTCATCAGCTACGACGTGCCGATCGAGGCGGCCAACATCGTCGGCTCCACCGCCATCCGCGTCGGCGCACTGCTGCAAGACCTGCACACCCAGTACCACCAAACACGGCCCTGGGTTCTGCTCGACACCAGCAAGACCTATACCAGCAGCGCCATGCCGCAAAAGCAAAACCCGGGCCTGATCATGGGCGCACGCACCAAGGCGACCGACGTCGTGGCCTTGGCGCAATGGGCAACGCTGCACGCCCACAACATCACCCCCGGCATGACCGATTACAAGGAAGCCGTGCCTGGAACTTACCTGGCCGCCGTGCAAATGCTGGGCCAATTGGTGGGCGTGTTGCAAGCGCTCAAGATCGACCCCGAGCGCGCGCTGGAAGAGCTCAACAGCGACTGGACAACCTCGATGGAGCTGGCCGAAACCCTGCAGCGCCAGCACCAAGTGCCATTTCGCATCGGCCACCATTTCGCCAGCCTGGTGGTCACCGATGCGCGCAAAAACAAGCTCACACCGAGCGAATTCCCCTACGCTCGCGCCGTGGAGCTGTACGCCGAGGCATTGGGCCAAGACGGCCAAAGCGAGACCCGCCTGCCGCTGAACGAGGCCGTGTTCCGCGCCACCCTGTCGCCCGAGGCGATGGTGCGCAGCCGCGTGGGCATAGGCGGGCCGCAGCCAGCCGAAGTCGAGCGCATGCTGGGCCTGGCCCGCGCCTCGCTGGCCCGCGACCAAGTTTGGCTGGATGCGCGCAACGCCCGCCTGGTGGCGGCGCAGGCCAAGCTGAATACGGCGTTTGGGAAGTATTTGACGCCCTGAGGCAGGCTGACTGACCATGGCAGGGCCAGCGTGGAGCCAAGGGCTTGGCGAAAGTCGATGCCTTCTATTGAACTTAGACCACCCCTGTCGCGCCTGCGGCGCTCCCCCCTCAAGGGGGCGCACCCAGTGGCCTGGCAGAGCCAGATCCACGGGTGCACTGGAAGCTGTGCGCTCGTCTTGCGGAGAGGTTTCATCGTTCGGGTGTTGGCCCAGTTCATGAAAGTTAATAGCTGCTAACGCTTAGTTTTAATGGATTTAAGCATGTTATGCATCTGAAATCTAATAAAATAAAGCGTCGGCAGCTATTAAAATATCTATTTTAACCAACCGCGCTTGCGGAAATAGACCATCGGCCCCACCGCGCTGGCCGCCATCAGTGCCAGCGCATAAGGGTAGCCCAGCTTCCAGCCGAGCTCGGGCATGAACTGGAAGTTCATGCCGTAGACGCTGGCAATCAGCGTTGGCGGCAGCAGGGCGACGCTGGCGACCGAGAAGATTTTGATGATCTTGTTCTGGTTGATATTGATGAAGCCGACGGTTGCGTCCATCAAAAAGTTGATCTTGTCGAACAAAAACGCCGTGTGGCTGTCGAGCGACTCAAGGTCGCGCAAAATCTGGCGCGCCTCCTCGAACTGCTCGGCATTGAGCATCTTGCTGCGCATCATGAAGCTGACAGCACGCCGCGTGTCCATCGCATTGCGCCGGATTCGGCTGTTCAAATCCTCTTGCCGGGCAATCGCACCCAGCACCTCGTTGGCGACAGCGTCGGTCATATTGCCCGACAAGACCCGGGTGCTGACCTTTTTGAACTCGTCGTAAATGTTCTCCAGCGTGTCGGCGGAGTACTCGGCGTCGGCGTCAAACAGCTTGAGCAAGACCTCCTTGGCGTCTTCGATCAGGCCTGGCGCGCGGCGTGCGCGCATGCGCACCAAGCGAAACACTGGCAAGTCTTCCTCGTGGATCGAGAACAGCACGCCACGGCTTTTGAGATCGGCGTTGTGCTGGTTGAGGATGAAGGCGACCCGCACCGAGCGCGGCTCCTCGTCGTTGTCGATCAGGAAGTCGCTGCGGATATGCATCTCGCCGTTGTCTTCTTCGTAAAAGCGGGCCGACTCCTCAATGTCATCGTCCATCGCATCTTCGGGAATCGACAGCCCGTAATACTGCTTGACCCAGCGTTTTTCTTCCAGCGTTGGCGCCTCCAGGTCGACCCAAATCGGCTGGAACTGGGCCAACTCCGCCAGGGACTCGATTTCTTCCTGGAACAAACGCCCGTTGACAAGCGTGAAGATATTGAGCATGGCGAATTCTCTGTGAAGCGGGAAACGAAAAGCCCGGACAAACCCGTTCGGCGTTGGCAGCAAAAGACTTCGCAAAAGACTCCGCAAACGATCCGAATGAACCTGCCCTCAAGCGCAGGCACAAGCCATGAAGCATGGAATTATCGCATTGCCCGTCGTCCGAGGGCTGCGGATCGCCAGGGCCAGTGAAGGGTTTAACGCCTGTTTCCCAAGTGCTACAAGGGCGTTGCCGGCGTTCACGGCAAGACTCTTTTTGTCACCAAGAGGGCTTGCATTTGGCCTGCGCCAGGTGCATAGTGGAATCGTTGTTCGGCCGTTCCAGGTTTCCCCTGCGGCCCTTCTCAGGGGCCGCATTTTTAACCAGCAAGTGCAAATGCAAGCACCAGGAGGTTTATCCATGAACTTGACAATCAGAGGTCACCATCTTGACGTTACCCCCGCCCTGCGCAACTATGTGACCAGCAAGCTCAGCCGCATTGCCCGCCACTTTGACCAAGTGGTCGACGTCACCGTGCTGCTGCGGGTCGAAGAGGACGTGAAGCAAAAGCAAAACCGCAAACGCGTGGGCTGCAGCTGGCACGTCAAGGGCCACAACATTTTTGCCGAAAGCTTTCACATCGACATGTACGCCGCCATTGACGAGCTGGTCAGCAAGCTAGACCGCCAAGTCGTCAGCCACAAAGACCGCATTCAAGGGCGCAACCAAGACGTGTTGGCACTCAAGCATGTGATGTAGCTGGCTTCAGCCATCCAGGCGCTCTGCGCTAACTTCCATGTCAACCCAGCTGCTGCGGCCCCGTGCCCCAGCAGCTTTTTTTATAGGACTTACGCAAAACCGCCCTGGCGTCGTTTTTTTGACCAGCCGTACCAGATGTACTGTCTGCGGAAAAATGCCTAGCCAGGACAATTTTGCGTAAG